>NZ_CP054589.1 GCF_002025255.2 Halolamina sp. CBA1230 | reverse complement strand
CCCGTGTCGAGGATAGTAAAGTATGAATCATTTCCTCCGATGTTCGTCGATAGGTACGAATTCAATAGTGGATTTGATTACCCTCCTCTTGTAATCTCTATTTAGAGATGTCATATACAAGAATTCTACTGGGAATAGTATTGCTCGTTGCCGCCATCGGGATCGTCCTTTGGGTCGGTCTCGATGCGGTAATGCGTGGAGTTACAGAAATGGAACGGAATATGGGAGGAGCGAGACAGGCTGTAAAGAACGACCGAGTGCCGGAGAGAAACAAGTGAACCGGCCCGAGGTTTAGTCAGACACCCCCACCCGACATCGGCCTGTAGCCTCGGGCAGACGGGTTTCCACAGCCCTGATATCTGCCGTCGCACAGTCCGCACAACCGGAAGGCTGTCGAGAGAAGTCACATTCTAATCCAGTTTCTTGACGCCTTGTACGACGTAGAGAACTGAAAAGCGGAGAACGGCAAGTGGTACAACCGACGATTCATCAGTGTACCATCGGTGACACGACATATCTGAGTAGAACAATATATTTTCGTACCCATAATCGGCCGCTTCTCGTCCTCGTGTATATTCAGTCGATACGGCGGTCGAACTGACCAAGGAACCCCGATCAGCGGACCAAAACGCACCCAAGACGGATGCACCGTAGTGTAACGTGTGACGGACGCGCCGCGAAACGTCTCCGATCCAGGCCGAAATCAGTCCGAAGGAACGCATGTCAAGATGCCGCTTCCTGGGGATACTGGGATTGTGTCTGCAAAGCGCGTCCTTAAGATAGGAGCTCTTGCCTCAAGGAGCGGCTAAAAGCGGCGAGTAGACAGAGCTAGTTCACTCGGAGTTCATTTTCCGGTGATGGGTGAGAGCTTCATCAACGGCGATTTGCTGTGGGTCGCTTAGCTGTGACCGCACTTCGTCAACCGTGTTCCACCGGTAGGCATCGTGTTCAGACGATAGCGACACGGAACGCTGGCTGGTTCGGCAGTAGTAGTAGACGGCAAAGCGGCCGTTACCTGTCTCGTTCTGCCAGACGAGCGTGTGGACCGGCGTTACAATGGTTGGGTCAAGTGTCGTCTCTTCGGTGAGTTCGCGGCGGAGGCCCGCAGCCGCGGTTTCGTTGCAATCGACACGGCCGCCTGGCAATTCCCACCCACCATCGGTTGCGCGCCGCACAATGAGGATCTCGTCATCTGGGGCGATCATAACGCCACGCTGCGTGACAGTGGCACGAAGTGGCTCGTCAGTCATCCTCCATATAGGACGCACAAACCCGGCGGACGCCCTCCTCAAAATTAATCTGAGGCTTCCAGCCGGTCTCCTCGTGAATCTTGGAGATGTCCGCGCACGTGTTGTGGACGTAGTTCTCCAAGGGAATGGGCTCGTATTCGGGGTCGACGGCCGTGCCGAGAGCGTCGTTGATGAGGTCAACCATCTCGTTGAACGAGTACGCATCGCCGGTACCGAGGTTGTAGACGCCAGCGAGTTCGTGCTCGGCGGTCGTCACCAGCCCGCGGACGATGTCGTCGACGTGCGTGAAGTCCCGCGTCTGCGTGCCGTCACCCCACAGCACGGGCGACTCGCCGTTCGCGATTTTGTCCGCAAACTGGGAGACGGTGTTGGCGTACTCGCCCTTGTGGCCTTCGTTGCCGCCGTATCCTTGGTAGACTGAGAAGAAGCGCATCCCCGCACACGTGATGTCGTCGTAGAAGTTGTTGTAGTACTCCGCGTAGCGCTCCCGGCCGAGCATCGACGCGTCGTAGCCGGTGGCGGCTTCGAGGTCCATATCTTCGGGACTGGGTTCGGTGCGGCTACCGTACGCCGAGGACGTCGACGCGTAGACGACGGTGTCGCAGCCGTCGTCGTGGGCCTGCTCGACGATGTTGACGAACCCCTCGATATTCACGCGAGCGCCCTCGCGGGGGTTCTCTTCAAGCATCTGTCGCGACGAGAGCGCCGCGAGGTGGTAGACGACGTCGACGCCCTCGGTCGGCAGGTCGTCGTCGAGCACGTCCGCTTCGACGTACTCGACTGCGTCGTCGAGATTCTCCGAAGTGCCGAGGTAGCCGTTGTCCAGCGCGACGACGTCGTTGTCGGTGGCGAGGTAGTTCGCGAGATTCGATCCAATGAACCCCGCGCCACCCGTCACTAAGATTCGATTGTCTTGCACATACCGTGACTACTATCGCATTCATATAGTAATAGTGAAATCTAACGGCATTTGGCTAGTTCAGCGAGGCTGAGACGGAGAGAAATCTTGCGACCACAATGCTCCCCACGATTGGCAGCGGGCAAAATCATTGAATGTGCCGAACAATACGAATGTTCAACAAGTGGCAGCGCCACGAATTCTCTATATAGCGTCATACGATTTACTATCTGTATTCGGGGACGGGTTCTGGGTATAGGAGTTCTGTGCACACCAATATCGCGGGTTTAGCTTCCCCGTACGTTCCACTTGTGCTTAATCGAATAAGCACAAGTAGATTCTAGTAGGTCGCCGCCGTACCAAGAGCCAACCCAATGGCCGAACGACAGCCAACCGATGCTGACACCCACAAACCCCTCCCTAAAGCGGTCGAAGAGTGGGTTCAGAAGAAAAGCAAGCCCGGTGGCGGGGGAAACTACGCCCGCGAAGCCGACCGTGTCCTCACAACGTTCATCGACTGGACGCCCGACTCCATCCAGACCGTACGCGACGTCTCGCGACGCACAATGATGCAGTACGCCGAACACCTCCATCGTCGAGCCGACGCACGCGTCGCGGATCCAGACGATAAGGCTGGTATCACGGGACGGACCGCCCAGCAGTACTACGCGCTCGTCCGCGCCTTCTTCACCTACTGCGTGAAGTGGGGATATCGCGAGGAGAATCCCGCCGAGCACAAGCCCGCTATGGAAGAATTGCCCGATGCATCGCTCGGCGCGGACAGTAACCTCCAGCAGTTCTGGAGTCCGCGGGAGAGAACAGCGTTCATTCAGTACGTGGATAAGCGTGCGCACGACGCGATTTCCGAGCGAGGAAGCGACGCTGTGGAGGAAGCTCGGGACCGGGCGCTCGTCTACCTGTTTGCGTACTCGGGTGCGCGGAGCGCTGAGCTCCTCCGTGATCCCAATGATTCGCGCCGGATAGGAGTCACGTGGGCGGACGTGGATCCCGAAGCGGGTGTGATTCGGGTCCTGGGAAAGAGTCAGACAGCTGGTGAAGAAGTACAGTTACCGAGTCAGGCCCGCCCGGCTGTAGAGCGGTATCGCAGGATTCTCGATCCACCGACGGAGGAGTGGCCGGTGTTTCCGACGCGGCACGTGCCGTCGTTATACGAATGTGCGCGTTCGGAGCTCAGCGAGCGCGTAGATGGCTTGGAGTCGGAACTCGAGGCGAACGGTCCAGAGGCAGTGCTACGTCGGTATGAGATTTCTCCGCCATCGATCACCACGGAGACCGTTCGGAATATCTTCCGCCGACTCTGCAAGGAGGGCGAGATCCCTGTCGAGGGCGAGCACGAGTACTTGAAACCGCACGGAGCGCGCCGCGGTGCTGGCGAGGCCCTCTATCGCGCAGAGGGTGCTTCGGCGGCTCAACGTGCGCTCCGCCACGAAGACCCATCCACTACATCCAAAATGTACAGTCACATTGAGGCGAGCGAGCAGGCAGAGGTCGCGAGTGACGCGTTCGAGGTAATCGACGAACAAACCACGACCGAGGACGATGTCAGCTGAGAACATCTCGATCACCCGATTAAGTCCGGAACGAGCGAGTAACGCATTCACGTCTCACAACCGGGGTAACGGACGGGAGACCATCGATATCTCGGCAGTCTTGGAGTCCGGTGATTTGGAGGCGTACGCGATACAGTACGAAACAACGGCCCAGAAACACTGGATCCAGATCCACGAGCAGGATTCAAGCGAGAGTTTCAGGCACGTACGGTTGAAGGTCGTGCTTGCGGATTTTCTCTACGAGTTCGGGCACGATGTTGCCCGTCCGCTGGAGGAGTGGGAGCAGGATGAGTGGCGAGTTATCGACCGAGATATAGCGTACACGTGTTTCGAGCGGCGGTACTCGAACGGTCGTGCCGACGTCGCATATTTCGATAACGGTTTCCACATTATCGGAGAGGCTGGGAAGTGTTCGGCGAAGAAGCTCATAGGGGGTGGCGTAGATGCCGATAACGCGGTTTTCTTGTTGTTGCCGTACGAGTGGATGGAGTTCGAAACCGAGCGGTCAAAACCGGTTATGGACATCAGCGAGATTGACGAGCCGATCTCGGCGGCGGGCGCATTCCCGGCACGGTTTGATATCACTGCAGAGATTGTGGCCTTCATTCGTCCAGATGAAGATCTCGCTGACTGTCTCTATCTCTAGTGGCACGCAAAGAGGACGTGGTGCCCAGGGGAGTGACCGGCATCACTCCGTTCCGAACTCGCTCTTGACTTCGGCTGTGTCCGTCTCGACAGCATCCACCGGCTCGAAGTCGTCAAAGAGGCCCACGCTGATTGATAATCTCGACGGAGAAGACCCCCTCTTCGTTGGTTAGCCATCGAAGCTGTCACCACAACTTTCTCTACCCATCCCACGTGACCTGGTCAACGGTTGGAAACTCAGATTTTGCTGTCTGAGGCGGGTTGTAGTATCGGGATTTGATATCGTAGTACCCGAATTCGGGAGGGATACGAGCGCACGCCTTTGCCAGATTTTCGTCCGCTGTGTGGGTAATCACACGGATACGAGCATTCGCATCGAACAATCGAACTGCCAACGCGACCAACGCTGCATCCTGCCAGTTGTTGGTCTCTGGATACTTGCTCTGCTGATTAAGAAACCCATCTGTAACGAACCGGGCTTTCTCAACCGGCCCAGCACTACTATCGAACCCCTTTGTGCGATCACCTGGTAGCGGTGTGGCTACCCGAAGCCACCCCTCTTCGACAGCCGCATCGAGGTACGGATTCGTCGGTGAGTCGGCACTCCCAGTATCCGCCAGTTCGTGGTAGACCGCGGCTGGCACCCAAATCTCTGTTCCGGCTTCCTCAACGGCACTCTTGAGCGACTGTAAGCGCGGACTGGGATGCTTCCCTAAATTCCGAAACATCACCGTGTCCGCAATATTCGCAGTGTACATCCCCGTATTCGGTCTACTTGTCGGCAAATTCCTCGAGGAGGTCGCCTTCGTCCTCGTCGAAGTCATCTGGTGTGTACGTCGTCGGGGCCGGCTCGTCGTCACCTAGATCGAGAATCGAATAGAGCGCTTCGACGAGATCATACGCAGTTCCAGGTGAAAGGTCTGTGAGGCTCGCGATCTGCCGGATTGTGACATCCCCCTCACTGTGTGCTTTCACGAGATCGTATGTGAGCGCGAACGTGACGATACCGTGATCTTCGAGAACCCGTTTGATCGCGGGGTACTCGTTCTTCTGTGCGATCACCTCGATAAGTTCGGGAGTAATCGAGACTTCCGTCTCGCGAACCGTCAATGTCAGTTCAAACTCTTCAGCGGTGTATACAGCAGTCCCGGCATCGTCGCCAACCTGGCTGATTAGGCCCGCTTTCTCCAGCTTATGGAGATAGTCGTACACCGTCTTTTTCGAGACAGTCGTTGCTTCGACGAGTTCAGGCCCCGTGGCAGTCGCTGACCCCCGAATCGATGTATAGAGGCTAGCGAGAGATGGGTTCTCGAGTAATTCTGCGAATGTCGGGATTCCGGTGATCATCCCCGGAGTGTCCCCCGCGTTCCGCACGTGTTCTGTATCGTAGCTCATCTTGTATAGAGTTACGAAACTAGAAACCGTAAACGTTTGCCACGAAATGAGAGCGCTGTAGTGTTCACAGACGAGTACTGATTTTTTGTAGGGCTCTTCGCCGCGGCCCCGGAAGAACGTGATATTAACCAACAAATTCGTCTATTCCACAGTTAGTGTTGGTTAATGACGATGCCGGTACTCCATATCTCGCCACCGAGCACATTCGTGTACTCCGCCAGACATCCGATAACTCTAGTGAGCGCCTTCTGATCCTTGCACTGTGTATGGGGATTCGCCCGAATGGGATCAGTTGTCTCCACACGCGCCAGTTCGTCCTCAATGTCGCCACCGATGGGGTAATCGCCGACGCCGGCTTCCTCACGGAGACACTCGATACCGCACTAGGTGGTGCCCGCGTACGGACATCACGGGTGGAACACACCCAATAGTACGACCGGAACCGATAGCCCAGCAAGCCGTGACCGCGTACCAGCGCGCCGTTGACGGCAGGTTGTGAGTTGTCGTTCGGAGTTGGTACCGCTCACGTGTACACAAGGATTGACATCCTCCTCCGCGTGAACGCGGAGGAATCCCGAGGTTGGGATATTAGGGTTTGCAGTCTACCACTTGTGCCTGCGGTTGGAATCCGCTGGACAAGTCATGAAGGTAGACTGCGGGCTGTGCCAACCAGCCGGTACTCCTATCCCCGCCCAAACTGGGCGCAGACTCGGAGTTACTTGCGTTGAGGTCGAGACGAATATTCTCCGCCCCATTCACGTCAGCGTTAAACGCCGCGTCACACTCCTTACAGACGTACAAGCCTCGCTCGACACGCTGACTCTCGTCTTCCTGACCGCACACGCAACACGTCTTTGAGGTGTCTCGCTCGGACACTTCCACGACCTCGATCCCCTCGACTTTCGCCTTGTATTCGAGAATCGAGGTGAAATGGTCGAATGCCCACCCGTGCAAGTCAAGATTCCCATGCCGACCCCAGTTCTTCGAGTTGCCGTTCTCGTCCTCCCGGACTCCCTCTAAGTTACCGACGTTAATGCGACCAACCTCTTTCTCGACACAGCGTTCGACGATGTGTTTCGCCAAGGAGTGGAAGAAGTGCGTGCGCCGTTCCGACCACTTCTTGTGTAATCGAGTCGCTCGTTCACCGCCTGAATCGTCGCAGTTAGCGATTTCTTTCGGGAAGTAGTACCCGTCCTGTTTCAGACGGTTGCCGGGGTACAAGTCGGCGTCTTCAGTACTGTAGGCAACGGCGGCGAAGTTGCTGATGCCGAGATCGATACCCGCTGTCTCTGTTCCAGGCGTATCGGGCGTCTCAATTTCGTCTTTGCAGACGAGATGCAGTTCCCACTGTTCGTTCTGCTGGTCGTAGACGGCGCGAACCTGTTGGAGGTTCTCAACCTCGACACCGGGGCGTGTCTCGTACTCGACAAGGATGTATTCCCACGCCTTTGGGTGTTCCTTGTGGTTCGCTCCTTTTGACAGCCTGACGCGGTTGTTTTTGGTGTCGTGGCGGATGCCGTTCTGCTTCCACGTCACCGTTGAACGCGGGTGTTCTTCGTGGACACGGTTGCCCTCGGTATCGTAGTAGTTTTCTTTGCGGTAACCGGGTGGGTTGTCCCGATTGTCGTCCGAGGAGTACCACGAGTTGAAGGCTTCAGCGAGTTCCTCCAGAACCCGCTGACTGGACTGCGAATGCAATCCCTTGTACTTGTTATGAGTCTTCAACTCGTGTTTCAGCTCCTCATGATCGGGTATTTTGCCTGTTTCCTCCCACACTTCTCGGGAGTGGTAGTTGGCGACGTTCCAGAGTTTGCTGGCACTCCATCCGTGACGGTCGAGCGGTTCCTCTACCTGCGCGTGGTTGAGGATTTTTGCTCGGTGGGTGCGGTGGACTTCCAGCATCCGTGGAACGCTTGTATAATCACTTATACTGACTTTATTTGTAAATATTCGGATTGAGAACGGAGGAATATCCATCCCTGCCATCGACGGTGGACTGTGGAATGTGGTGTCGGATTCATCCTGACCCTAAAGGGTCAGGTATTCTCCTCGATTCTCTATAATCGTATCTCTAAGTTCTCGTGCTACGCACTCGCCGGGGCGCTATCGGCGTCGTCGCGATCGATAAGCGGGTAGTCGATGTGAACCTCGATCCGATCGAACGGGACAACGGGTTGGATCGCGCCGCTGGGCCCGCCCGCTTCGAGAGTGAGGATACCCAGCACTTCGAGCTGCTTCAGGTCCGAGTGGACATCAGACACATCGCGATCGACGAGACGGGCCGCCTCGCGCATACTCTCAGGAGTCTCCTCCGCGATCGCCCGGATGAGCTCGAGGCGGAGTGGGGTAAGACTGTCAACGAAGTCGTCGTAGGTTCCGAACTGGAGCGTCGCTTTTCCATCCTGGCTGTCGAGGTCGTCAGCGTCGATGTCCTGGACGAACTGGAGCGTGTCTTGGCGAAGCTGTTCTCGGTCGCCGACGGTGATCTGGAGCGTGGTCATAGTCAGGATGTCGGTTGGTCGGGTGGTGTTCGATCAGTGTGGTCGGGGCGGGTTGCCGCCGACGGCCTCCCAGTACTCGTCCGCGCTTGCCCAGAACTCGACGAGTCGGTCTTCCATCCCGGGAAATTCGACGTCGTCTCTGTCACCGGCCGCGGTGTGGTGCTCGTGGCCCTTCGTGTCCTCGTGCGAGTTGTCATACCGGACGAGCGTGAGGTCATCGAGTGTGCCCAAGTGGAGCGTGTACTTCCAGCCTGAGGGGTATGTCTCGGTGTCATCAGTCGGCCGAAGCACGACGTTCTCGACCAGGCCGGCCTCGACGTGCGTGTACTGGAAGAGCGGCTCTTGCGGCATTCCCTACGTGTTGGGACAGTACCCAACACAATAAGTGTTTGGCGAAGCTCCAACAAAACCTCGAAAAACACCCGATAGCGTGACCATTGTTGAGTCAATTGGGGGTCTCGTTGACCGTGATTGATGCTGGAATGATTGAGGAATCAGCCGCAGACGAGCGACTGTCGGCGGGGATCGATGATACCGACGAAATTGCGGCCGAACAAGGAAGCGCGAGTGCCGACGTCGTCCTGCAGAATTATCTCTCAGATTCCCGGGCCCGCACGCTCTGCCGGAAGTATATGCGCGATCAGCTGGCTGCTGCATTCGAACCAAGCGAAATGTGATACTTGGACGCCTCCGACTTCGGTTGCAACCTAATCGTTATTATACAGTATACGAATTATGTATTGTATGTCGAAAGCGACGGGGGACCTCGAATGCGCCGTTAATGGCCTTATGTCAGTGGCACAGCTACTCGAAGAGCCACGGCTCGCTCGCCTCTACACGTATATTCTCCGTCAACCACCTCGGGGTCAAGCCCCGAGGCTTGTCAGTGGACTCCCGTTCTAACCGAGTAGTTCGGTAGGCGTGTAGTCGCCGTTCACGCTCAACGTCCCTGACTTGAGGGCCAGTTGACTGGTGGCCCATCCACCGCGAGACTTCTGCTCGCGATGGATATACCCGCAGTACCGATTTGCGATGTTCTTCGCGGCATTGTAATCCGCGTTCACTTCGTACCCACATGATTGGCACTCAAACGCCTTGTCGTCACGATTGTCCTCGTGGGTAAACCCACAGTGCGAGCAACGCTGACTCGTGTACGCCGGATTCACGGTATCCACGAACAACTCCGTAGACTCGACCTTGTACTCGACGAGTTCCACGAACTTCGCGTAGGCCCACTGCTGGAACTTCGACCCGTTCGCAATGTTCTCGCGGATGTGGTCAAGGGTCTCGAAAATGATGCCGTCCACGTCCGCGTCTTGGGCTTCCGTGATGAGGTCGTTGGCGCGGTTGTGGAGCCAGTCCAATGACCAATCCGAGAGCCGACTGCCGATGGACTGCATCGTGAGGTGAGCCGACCGTGTACCCGTCTGTTGCAGTTTGGCGCGGCGTTGTTCGTACTGGTTGCGCTTGTGGGTGAGGGAGTCCGCACTGCCGATGAACTCGCCTGTGGAGGTGACAGCGAACGCGCCAGTCACGTTCAGGTCAACACCGAGAACCACTCCGTTCTCGGCACCCTCACTACGTGACTCGCTTTCTTGGCGTTCCGTTCCGTCACCCTCGTAGTTCGGGTTCTTCAGCGTGACATGCAGGTAGAACGCATCCTCCTGTTCGTCGTACTGAAGCGTGGCGATCGACGCATCCCACGCCTCACTCTCGTAGTACCTGCCGAACGGCGTGTCTTCGCGTTCGTCCTCGGGTGGGAGGACGTATTCAGCAGTGACTCTGCCGTCGGGGGTAGAGAGCGTGGCGTAGTCGTCGTTGAATGACGCAGAGCGTTTGTCGTAGACGACGCTCCACGAGTCGAACTCGGGTTGACTCGTTTGTTCGCCTTGCTTCAGTTTCTCGACGCCGCTTTGGACGGCTTCGATGGCGCGTCGAATGCCTTTCTGGACGAGGTTGGCGGTGAGGTCGGTTTCCTCGCGCAACTCGTCGTACAGGGCGTTTTCGGCTTTGCTCTTGTTGGTGACACAGTAGTCGTCGTAGCGCCACGCCCACTCGCTCGTGCGGTTGGCGCAGTGCAAGAACTGAGCTTTGGTTTGATGGAGGTCGCCACGACGCTCTTCTGGTACGTCGAGTTTGACCGGCACGGTGCGTCGTAGCGCATCGTCCATCTGTGGCTCACATTTACCTTTGTTGCCTAATAAAAGTTTATTAGTAGAGTGGGGGGGAGCTGGCCTATCTATAGAACGTAGTTAGTTTCATCGAGTGTCGGCTTCCTCCCCGACCTCAAGGGTCGGGACATCCGCCTCGTACCGCCTGTGAAATACGACACTCGGACGATGACACTATTTGACGACGGAACAGTCTCACTTTCCACGGTCGACGACCGTATTCGGTGCGATCTCACGTTGCCGGACGACGAAGGTGGCTACCAACACCAGTACCTCAACAACGAGGACTGGGAACTCACCGAATCCACGCTCTCTCGGCGTGATGGCGACTACTACCTACATCTCGGCTTTCGCAAACCGAAGCCCGAGAAACAGGTCGAAAAACAGGGCGACGACGAGGACAAGACAGTTCACAGCGTCGACCTCGGCATCGTCAATATCGCCACGACCTCGACGGCCTATTTCGCGTCCGGCAGAGAACTTGGACATCGACACCGGGAGTTCGAGCGGATTCGCGGCAACCTCCAACAGACCGGCACGCAGTCCGCACACCGTACCATCCAGCAGATGAGCGGCAGGGAGTCCCGCTACGTTCGGGATGTGCTGCACCGCGTGGCCAACGACATCATCGAAGAAGCGTTGGAACACAGCTGCGCGTACATCGCGTTCGAGAACCTGCGGCATATTCGGGAACGTGCGCCCCCGGTGAAGGAGTTCCACCAGTGGGCGCACCGACAACTCGTTGACCTCGTGGAGTACAAGGCCGATGCAGAAGGCATCTGTGTGGAGTACGTTGATCCGGAGAACACGAGTCGGCGGTGTCCCGAGTGTGGACACACGAGCGAAGGGAACCGTGCCAGGCAAGCGGAATTCGAATGCGAGAAATGTGGTGCGACAGCGAATGCGGACTATGTTGGAGCGAAGAATGTTAGGTGGCGGTATATCCGTCGGAGCCTACAGTCGTCGCGGCGGACGGGCGACGGTCAACTCGCCCTGAAGTCAGGAACCGTGACGCCGAACCGGGGATTCGTCCCGTCCGACTAACTGTCGGCAGAGGCCGAGTTCACTGACAAGCCCCGCGCCACCGTGCGTGGAGCAGTTGACTGAAGCCATAAATCAAGGAGTTAAGGAGTACTTGATTCTTGGAATCCAATAGGATGTGGCGAGTCATGGAGTCAGTGAATCAATGAATCAGTGAATCCAAGAAATAGGGATTCAATGAATACCCCACTCCGAGAAGCGCAGAGTCACTCATTCAGCAACTGCAGTAGCAACCTCCATTCCACGAGGACCCAGCAAAGCGGGGATTCCAGGATGTGTTGAGTCAATGAATCAGTGATTCTTTGATTCCCACCAAATACATCACCAAAACCGCCTGTTAGCGGTTTATACCACGGAATACGGACCTTTAGAATTTCCAGAACGAGATTCGATGTCTGGCGTAGATTTATGAATCAGTGAATCAATGATCGAACTATGACCGAGTCACCCCGTGGCTGGGGCGTCACACCATCGACTGGTATCCCCACGATCGCCTTCGGCAATCAGAAAGGCGGGACTGGGAAAACAACGGCGACGATAAACAGCGCCGCAGCACTGGCCTCGCGAGATCACGATGTCCTCGCGATTGATATGGATCCACAGGCCGATATGACGAAAGGCCTGGGACTCGGCCCGGGCGACGACAACGACCCCTCAAGCCCGAAGAACGACCTTCCAAATACGCTCGCTACCGATGACGCAAATCTTCTTGACGTCCTCGTCGACAACCCGCGCACGGACGACACGACGCTTTCAGAAATTATGATCCACAGCGACGAGTACGAACACCTAAATTTCGATCTGGTGCCGAGCCACAAGGACATGGGGCTTGCCCGAGATTGGATGGACGACGCAGGCGCTCGTCTCTCGTTGAAAGTTGCCCTCGAAGAGTTAGTGGACGACGGTTACGACTACGATTTTATCTTGATCGACTGCCCACCTGATCTCTCGGTGCTGACGGATGCAGCCTTTATCGCGGCGCAGAACGTGTTCCTGGCCGCACAAACCCAAGCCACATCACGAGATGCCCTAGACGATCTCTGGGACCAGCTGGAATCCATCGAGGATAATCAACAGATCGAGATTGCAATCGTTGGACTGTTGGCAAATATGTATAGAGATGATGGTCAGTCACAGAAGTTCCTGGATGCATTCGACGAGTCATATGCGTCACTAGCCCCGATTTTCAAACTCCCAATGCGGGTGGCGATACAGCGCGCGTGGGACAACGGCTGCGATATTTTCGAGTGGGAAGACGCGAACGACCAGCAAGTCGAGCGCGAGCTCTTCCTGGAGGTTGCTGAGACAATGGAACGAGCGTTCGACAAGACGCAGGTGGAGGTGTAAGGATGCCCCGAGGAATGGACGAGCGATTTGAGGATCCGTCAGAAGAAGCAGACGACAAGGAAGCCACGGTCGATGACGAGCCGACGGAGGCCATGCCGGACGCAAAAAGCCGGGACAGTGACCCGACAACAGCAACCGAAGAGCAATCAGGTCAACAGAGTGCCACCCCCGCTGCGGAGAATAAACCGTCGACCCAGAAATCAGACGATGAACCATTGAACATCAGAGAGGATTGGGATTCGGCCACGATATATGTTGAACCGGAACAGAGTGAGAACATTGAGATTACATTCACACGATTAAAGAAGCAATTAAAGCGAGAAGACATCACGCTCGAGAAAAACAAACATTTCTATAGGGGTATTTTCGAGGTGGCGTTCGGTGAACATCAGGAAGAAACGAAAGAGAAGATCCGTGAATTGGCAAAGCAAGACCAGGACTAGAACCGGGAAACGATAGCATCGAGGACATCCGTCCCGAGATGATCGGGACGACCCGACGAGGACCGCCTAGCTGAACTCGAGGGACGGTCAGGAGCGCTGAAGTGGATCCTCGTCGCCTGCTTCGGCTATCAAGGATTCAGCAACGCGAAGTTCGGCCGCATCGAGTGCCACGAGGCAATCAATGCGTTCGCTCACGAAATTCTGCTGACGGCGAAACAACGGCTGGAAGCCGGCGGCTGGCGCGTCGTCCACGGCATCGTCGACTCCATCTGGGTGACCCCGGACCCCGACGTCGACGACGATGAGCGCGAAGACATCGAGACGCTCGCGACGGGATCACGGAACGCGTCGAGATTCGACTCGAACACGAAGCCCACTACGACTGAGTTGCGTTCGTCCCGCAGCGCGAGAGCGACGTTGACGCACTGACGAAGTACTTCGGAAAAACTCAACGGCGACGACGAGTTCAAGATCAGAGGTATCGAAGCCCAGCAGCGCTCAACCCCGCCGTTCATCGAGGATGTCCAGCGGGACTGTCTCGACAGGCTCGATGCCACGTGGTCACTGGACCCGGTGCTCGGACGTCTCGAACGAGCAATCGACGAGTTGAAGCCGGAAACGTAGCAGTGGAGGGGCTCGTCGAGCGGAATCGTGTCTCCGAGCCGCTGGAAGGCTATACGTAGGATATCCAGAATATGGGGGCGCTCGAACGAGCTCGTGGCTAGGACCTCGCCATCCATCTTGACAGGATATCGAGTACGTGGTCGTCGACGACGAGAAGAGCTCGCGAGACGGGGTCGCCCTCGCCCACGAGGAGATCGAGACCTACGACGCCTCGTACTACGAAACGCAGCTGGTCAGAGCGGTTGAGAGCGTGCTTTCATCGCTCGGATGGGACCGATCAGTGATTCGACGTGAACTCGCTAAGACACGGGAGATGAATGTGATGTCATTCGCTGCACACGGTGACGAGTGATCTACATAGCGGGAGGACAGTCCACTCCCTCCCCCCGTCATCGATGTGTAAAACTCTACGGAAGGGGAGGGGGCTAGAACAAGAAATCAGTAGAAACAGGAAGAATGGGCGTCAATACGTAGGAGACGTTCTCAAACATCTTAATCAGGTCTAAACTCAAGATAAGCTATTGTCTGGCAAAGTTTTATATGAACTGCGTGGCAACCATAGCCGTAATACACCTAATCACGAGGAAAAGAGAAGTTCACTTCGACAAACCGAGTGATAGATCCAGCCGATTCTAAGGTACTGTTCTCCGTGAATATGTAGCTTTAAGCTGCTCTACCGTTGGTATACACTTCGAAACGTGTTTTCCTTATAGCCTTACGGCTCTCACTTACACTTCGATGACGGGGGGAGGGGGTTCTACATTCGAGCTGTTTCAGAGGTAGTCTTCTGTACTGACCCGACGCCTAATTCGTTACCGGCCCATTGAGCTCAATACCACTCCTGACAAGACTCGGTTTACACATCGAAGACGGGGGGTGTGTTTCGAGAGCCTTCCTCTGAAGATGTAGTCCTACTTGTGGAACTCTCTTAGCTGGGCGTTGACCACCGACTGAAGGATGTCTTCTTGATCGGCAATCGCTCCCAAGCGAGTGTCGTCGACGATCCGATTCATCATTGCTTCCGGTTCGCCCGTGAACGTGAATTCCATATACATCCCCCCACCACGTCCTCGACTTTTTCGAGCCGTGGAGATGAGACCATAAGTGGAGAGTTCTTTGACGTATTTGACGTAAGTCTCCCGTGTCATCTGGTCAGCATCAATCTCGTCGGTAACCCATTGATAGACTTTAAAGCCGACTGGACTCGGTACCGAACTTCCGGACAAATTGGAAAGGTAGGCAACTGAGGCGGTCGCGTACAGGGAGATCTTTTTCTGGGTCGTCAGTCCCTCAATCAGCTTCAGCGAACGATCCTTGTCGATTTCTTCTTGGGATTCACGAACGTGCTCTTCGCGGACTTTCTCATCATCACGTTCGTCCGCGAGATCACCGGCACCACGGAATAGGTCGATAGCCTTTCGTGCGTCTCCGTGGCTTTGGGCTGCGAATGCCGATACGAGTGGTAGCACGTCGTCGGTTAAGGCGTTGGGCCGGAAGGCATCGCGCCGGTTCTCGAGTATCTGTCGGAGTTGGTTCGCGTCATAATCAGGGAAGTAGACGTCCCGAGGATTGAACGAACTCTCGGCACGACCATCGATATCTTCCATGAATTTGGGGTCATTCGTTAGTGCCGCGACCGATACTTGACCCTCAATTTCGTTCGTGTTACTCGCTCGCGACAGTTGATAGAGCAGTTTCGAGTAGGCAGGCTCTTCATTCGTTCGTCGACCGACTAGGAGGTCGATCTCGTCCAAGATGAAAATAACTGAGTCGTAGTGCTCATTGATGAGTTCGTACAAGCGTCGATACTTGCGCTTCGTCGACACCCCGGTTTCCGGGACACCGACTTCTGCGTCGACATCGCTTGCGACGGTTTGGACGAGCTCAAAGACGGCTTGATCGAGGGTGTTGATCGGTTGGCAGTTAATATTGACAACGCCGAAACGTTCACCCTTGGATTGGCAGAGATCGACAATCTGTTGCGTGACTGCGCCGATGATGAGGGATTTACCTGTCCCGGCAGGACCGTAGAGAAGCATATTCGGAGGACGATTTCCCTGGAGTGTGGGTTTCAGATACGAGACTACAGCCTCGAGTTGATCATCACGGCCGACAATTCGCTCCTCGTCGATAATTGTGTCTGGCTCGACGAGGTCTCGATTGACAAAAACCGATGTTTCTCCCTCGTCATCCAGCATATCCCGGATCGACCGCTGAGTATTGCCTTCCGACACTGCTCGGTCTTGCTCGGACTCCAAGTCTTCGGCATCATTTTCTACACCGGCTTCTACGTGTTCTGCGTCAGTTCCAGAATGAGATTCCTGTTTGAGGGTAGATTGGTCCGCTCCATCCTGATCACTACCGGCCATACGCTTGCTGTACGCCGAGGCGTTAAAAAGATTCACCTCCTTCGATGTTTATCTGTTCCGTCTGGTCAATCTATCCACCGTATTCGGCTGATCTATGGCCTCTGTGCTGTAACCGACACCGAAGTATATCTAACGGAGAGCCCCCCGTTATCGATGTGTAACGGGAACTTCCACGCTCTCCTGTGATTTTTCATGTCTGTAGTCGACACTATCGATTTTCCCTCCCCTTTGTCGAAGTGTAAGCGGTACGGACGACACCCCGGCATCGAAGTGTAATCTGGTGGCCTCACCCCCCACCACCGATGTGAAAAACGGCATTCGGTTGTTACGCCTTATCATCCAGTTACTAGTTTACACTTCGAATACGGGGGGTGGATCGTAGCTAGACTCTAACGGAGTCTTTCTAATCGTCCGGGTTGACAGGCCCCTTGTACTTCGAACGGACCGTATCTCCGTCTCTCCACTGCCAGTAGTAGTAGCGATTGTCGTTGATTTCCTTGATCGTGATGGTCGCCTTCGCCGGCACGTCGTCCGGAAGGCTATCGGGACGCTCCTCGACGTTGGCGTCGTCCGCTTCCTCCTTGAGACGAGCTTCACGCTCCTTGTGTTCGGCCAACGCCTCGGCGTAGCTGGCAGCGTCCCGAAGATGATCCGATGTGGCTTCGTTGAGCGTGTTGACGATCTCCGTTGGGAGGTTCGCCGGTGGGGTCGGGGGTTCGTAGGACATCGGCTGTTCCCGTGTTAACCAACACGGATTCTCAATCCATAGTTTTGTTGGTTAACCAGGTTCAGTCCGTATCAGCCGGGAGGCGGCCGTCTGGTCGAGGAACGCGGCCCCGTTTGATTTCGTGATCGACGCGACGCAGGTGCTTACAGCCACCTTCAGGTGAGCGCTGCTGCCAGTCCGGACAGGTACACGACTTGTCGACGACGTCGACTTCGTACCTGTTGCCGGACGCGGATTGCACCTCGTAGCGGCCACCTTTCGAAAGGAGCGAGACGTCCATCGATTCGGCGACGGCACGCTTCGTGCGGGGCTCGAGATCGTCCTGCGACTGTGTGTTCTCGTCGACGACCAGTCGGTCGCGAACGTCGCCCGTTCGGCCACCGTCGGGAGCGACGGCTTCCGCAGGGCCACTGAGCCGCTCGTGGAGCAGTTCCTCCACCGGATGGTCTTTCGGCCAGAGATAATGGACTTCGTGACGCTCGCGATGATCGTAGGAGCCACAGGCTGCGGCGTTCCCAGCCCACACGCGCCACGCGCCGAGCGCCGCCATCACGTCGACGATTACGCGCGGGACGATTTCGCACTCGTCAGGGTAGAAAATCCGGAAACGGGTACACTCCTCTCGGGGCGGCACCGTCTCCCACCACTCGACGTCGCCACCCCAACTGTCGAACATCGATTCATCCTCTCCATACCCAACGGTCACGCCGTCGATCTCGCGGATGTCCGCAGCCGTCTCGTCAGTCTCCCCTTCGAGCAGCCGCAGAACGGCGTACCGCAGGTACTCGTGTGCTGGATGATCCGTCGAGCGAGCGATTTGGCTGTGCTGTTCTGCAACTCGTTCCGCTTTCTCGAGGACAGCGGACAGATACGGTTCACTCATAATCCGTGGAGACAGGACTGCGCCTCCGCCCCTCGGCGGGCGCTGATAGACTTAACCAACAAAGAACAGTAGTTACCTCCGTTTGTTGGTTAAAACGGAAGGGATGTTGGGTCAGTCCTCAGCAACCACGCCGATGATCTCCTGTGCGGACGAACTGATTCGACTGAGACGCTCCTGGAGGATCGCCGAGTCGTCGTCCTGCCACGCGGCAAGGTAGAACGCTGAGCCGCTCGTATCGAGGCCGAAATACCGCCCAACGATGTATCCCACAGCTTCGGCTTCCACCTCCCGTTTCGCGCGCTCAGTCGCGTCGTCGACATCGTCATGAAGCAGCGCGTGAGCGTACTCATGAACGAGTGTCACCGCAAGGTCGGCCTGATTCTCACGGGCTTTCGCTTCGACGACAGGGCGGTCATTGTCTGTCCTTCGATGTTTACAGATACCCTTCGCGTCGCCATGGTCCCATTCGGCAGGGTCGACGATCTCCACAGTCACGCCGAGGTCATTAGCGGCAGCCGTGAGTGCGGGCACCAACCCCTCGCCGTCCCCAGTGGCCTCGGTTTCGAGCTCGGGAAGCGGCTCACCCTCGGTCTGAGAGACGTCGAAGACAGATGTAGGCTTGAAGCCAACCAGGCCTTTGGACCACTCCTCGGACGGTGTTTCGTCGTAGTCACAGTCGCTCTGCTCGTGGTAGCTCGGTGAGTTTTCGCACGCCGGGCACTGCTTGGCGATGATCGGTGCCCAGATCCAGATCGCCTGTTCGCCCTCCTGGACGTGCCGGTCGAGGTCGTTCCGCCAGGTGTTGTACCCCGCGACCTTCGTCGCCTCGGGACACTGGAGTTTGATGAGGAGTGTGTTTCGATGCGAGTAGTCGTGGAACCGGGACTGAACATCAAGCCACTCTTGGAACTCCTCGCTGGCCTGCGCGTCGTCGACGCCGGCGACGAGCTCGTCGATCCACTGTTCGATGGTACTGTTCATCTCGTCGGACCGTGTGTCGGTCTCCTCGAAGGACACCGACGCATTACTCGTTGTAGCCATTGTAGTCACCAAATCGAGTTGTCCGCGACTGCAACTGTTCAGAACGCGCCGCACCCCTCGGGGCGCACAAAAACCGCTCGCGGTTACCGGAGTTCGTGGGGTTCGTCAGCGAAGCCGACTGTGACGAGATACTCGAGGAAATCGTCGAAGCGTTCGATGTCGCTGGGCGTGTCGGTCGCCAGGTGTCGCGCCCACTCGATAGCCCACTGGAAGGCGGGATCCGTTCCGCCCTTGCCGTGAAGGTACCACCAGCGCGCCGCTTTCAGCACGATGAGCGGATTCGTAGGTGGGTGCTCACCGGCGAGCCCACGGGTGATGGACTCGATTTCGTCGGGGATGTCGGCGGGTTCGACGTGTTCTGATTGCGTAGTGGCGATATCGATCGGGATGTCGTCGATGGAGACGTTGTCAGCACTCTGTTGTTGACTCACGGAAAATCACCTTCTGCGAGGACTTTTTGGATCGAGCCCTCGCCCTCTCTGGAGGGCACGACAAACTGACCGTGGCGTCACGCGGGTGGGAAGTAGACGCTCTGCTCGCCGGCGATCTCCTCCAGGTTGTTTCGATGGCGATGGGTGAGGTAGCAGTCGTAACTGCAGTAGCCACAGACGGCGCCGGTGTCGTATTCAGCGACGAAGGGACCGCGGCAAGTCGTCCAGACGTTCGCTCCGCATTCGGTACAAGCGGCACCATCGAGATCGCTCGGTGATGGACCCTCATACTCGATCTCGAAGGAGTCGTCCTGTGGTGTCGATTCGGGGCAAACACCTTGGGCCTGCCAGAATTCCTTGAGACGGGCGAGACTGTGGCGGACCGTCTTGCGAACCGTGACGTGGTCGGCGTCGCGTCCACTGTCGTCCCAGCCGTCAGCTGTCCAGAACTCGCCGAACTGTGCGCCGCGATGGAGTCCGTTCCAGTCGAGACCGACAATGTCGGCCGGTGGGTCGTCCGTGAGCGTCGGTCGGGTCAGTTGCTCGATGACGTTGAGCTGTTTCGGCGGACTCCCGCCGAGGATATGGATGCGCCGCCCTCTCCAATCAGCCGGGTCGGAGAACTCGTGAGCCAGGCGGTCGGCGTAGCCTCGGGAGTAGCCGAGGACGAGGTCGTCCGGAATCGCGTCGATCACCTCGCGGCACTTGGGGACGATGATGAGATCAGCCTCGGGGTAGCTGGCTTGAATCTCGCGAGCTGCGGCGACGTGGGCGTCCACGTCGTCGCGTTCGTAGACGTCGCCGATGACACCGATCTGTGGTTCGTGCTCGAAGAACCGATCGACGAACCGGTCCAGATCGGGGTTCCGAAAGTCGTTATCCAACATCCCGACAGGGATGTCGAGGTGATTGAATTGGGTCTGTTGATACCCACAGTCCTCTCGGAACCCGGGTACGTATCCGAGCCTGTAGGCATCTATAGCGTATGGTACCCGATGAAGGAACGCCACGCTGTCGGCTTGTCTGGCAGTAGCAATTTCACAGGCGGTCGAGGCGGGTGCCCCGACCCTTGAGGTCGCGGAGGAAGCCGACAACCGATGACACAAACCACGGTACAATGACAACCCGACTCCCACGCACATAAGTAACACCAGCTGTATATGTGAAATCACAGTGGAATACCGTCGCACCGCCGTCATCAAACTTGACACTCCCGAAGGAACCGGCGACTCCCTTCGAGAGACAGTCGAGCAGTTCAAACACTGCGCCAACACCGCCAGCGAATGGTGCTGGCACGGCGACGACGGATACCACGTTACCTCCAAACAGAAAGCCGAACAAGCCCTCTACGACCGACTCCGCGACGAAACAGACCTTACCGCGAACCTCGTCCAGAAAGGGATTCGTAGGGCAGTCGAGGCCGTCAAAAGCGGCGTCGAACGCCTCAAACGCGACGAAACCACGTCGCAACCGTACTTCTCGTCAGACAGCGCGGTCTACGACAAACGAAGTGCGACGTTCCACCGCGATCACGTTTCCCTTTCAACCGTGGACGGGCGCGTCGAGTGTAATTACATCCTGCCCGATGAGTCGGAGACACCGCCAACCAAGTACGTCTCCGACGAGGATTTCGAGTTTCGGATGGCGCACTTGCAGTATCGGGATGGTGAGTGGTATCTCCACGCCTCAATGCGGAAAATCGAAGCAGACGAAGAATCGTCTGAATCCGAGTCCAAGCACAGAACAGTCCTTGGTGTGGATTTAGGCGTGAACAACCTCGCCGTTGCTTCGACGGGGCGATTCTGGTCGGCAAACGAGTTCAACCACTGGCGTCGGGAGTACGAGAAACGCCGTGCATCATTACAGCAGTGCGGTTCTCGACACGCTCACGAGAACATCGCGAGCGTCGGACAGAAAGAGTACGGACGGTTCGAGATACACCTCCATACAGTGGCGAACGAGCTTATCCGGGAGGCCGTCGAACACGATTGTTCGCACGTCGTGTTCGAGGAGTTAACCCACATTCGGGAGAACGTCTCGAAAGCGACGTGGCAACACATTTGGGCGTTCCGACGTCTCTACGAGTACGTCGAATACAAAGCCAAAGAACACAGCGTCGAAGTCGTACAGGTTGACCCCCGCAATACGTCGAAGCGATGTTCAACATGTGGGTTTACCCACCCGGACAATCGGTCGGGTGAGATGTTCAGGTGTCAGCAGTGCGAGTACGAGAACCATGCTGACTACAACGCTGCGAAGAACATCGGTTTACAGTATCTCCGTCGTCGGCAAAACGCAGACGATGGAGGCGCACCCGTAGATGTGCGCTTGAATCGCGGGACGCTGAACGTGAGTGGGGAGTACAAACCCCCTGCCTCGGCTGAGGCATAGAACGGGAGTCCACGCGAAAGCCTCGGGGCTTGACCCCGAGGCAATTTACGCGCACTGCTACTGCTGGGGCTAGTGTCGGTCGACATGAGTTGGAAGTGGCGAGGGCGACTCCGGCCGCCCTGCACCCTCTCGGAGGGGCGAAAAACCGAGGCGAACTCAGCTGTTAACCAACACGTGTTCCATGAGCCTTGTGTTGTTGGTTAAACGCCAGTTGTGTCCTCTCCTCCTGCTGAGGAATTATCAGCGTATTTGTTCTCAAAGAGACAGCGAGCGGCCGCGTCGGCGCCAGTGAGAGTCTGCTGGCTTTCGTCTGTATCAGCGAAGAGCGTCGACTGATCGCCCTCAGATGGTTGCTCAACTTCGGGTCGGTCGTCGACGCCGAACTCACTCGCTTCCGGTTGATCGAGCCGTGAATCGCGGTCGCGATGATCGACATCGGCGCCGAAATCCTCGAGCTCTTACGAGCGATTGTCCAACACGACCCCGGAAGTATCAGTGAGACGGCTCGGCTCGTTGATCGAGACATTAGCCAAGTGCATCGGAATCTGAAGGAGCTGGAGGAACTCCATCTCATAGATCTCGTCGACGATGGGCAATCGAAGCGACCATCGGTCTGGTACGATGCGATTGATATCGACCTCCCGCTTGTGGCTCCAGATGAGAGTTCGGACGAGGCAACGGCGTAAGCACGGTACAGCCACTATGCGTCCTCGGCCCACCAGAGAGAATCCATGTCGGGTAACCAGTTTTGCGTAACGCCGCTAACCAACAATAATATCAAAATAGCCACTGATGGTTAGTGACGACAACAGCTCTGATGACTCGTTTCTCGGTACCAATGCCTGTTCAGGGACCAGAACGGAGCTATGCTGACGAGGTTTCTGCCGGCTCGACGTACTTCTGTTCCCACTCTTGGCGGTCCTCGAGTTCACGGCGGCCGCGGCGAGTGAGTGTGTAGATGTTCGTTCGTCGGTCTTGCGTGCCTTTCTCGATGAGTCCTTTCTCAACGAGCGTATCGAGATTGGGATACAGTCGGCCGTGGTTAATTTCGCTCTCGTAGTAGTCTTCGAGTTCTTGGCTCTGTTGAAATCCTCAGCAAGTGATATGTTCTGCTCAGATTGCGGTCAATATACGGACCTCACAGCCCACGAGAATCCTTCAACAATCGTAGCAGCATAGCTAAAGTCAGCACCATCACAGCGGTGAACGTAATTGCGATAATAAGAGTTCCTGTACCGATCATACCTATTCTCAAGTGTACAACCTGAATAACACATCGCTCAAAGATCCCTCTGGGACTGTTCGGGCCGATCAGTTCGTACTCTTCAGCGACCAGACGTTTCAGCCGATAATATGTCTGAAGAATAGGATTTCAACAGAGCCGAGTTCTTCTTTGAGAGCAAGCCCATGGGGCTCATCGCCACCAACAATTACGTAGAGGAGGTCTCGTTGGAAGCCAGTCAAGTCGTACATAACTGTATCTAACTGGCACATAGCGCTCTCGCATATGTCTGTTGCCACCTCCTGCCCGCAAACGGGGCACCAGAGGAACTCGAACAGTGCCTCACTGTGTCGGTCAAGTACTTCAAGGGTCATAGGTTGACTAACCCGGACGTCCTGGGCCACTACCTCGTGCCCGGCGGAAAAACAGCGCCCAGCGCTCACTCACCGTTCGGCGCCGTAAACGATGTGTGCGGGAGCTTCGTACCCACAGTCGGGGCAGTCGACCATCGCTGGACTTTCGCCCCGTCTGCCGCCTTCTCGCCGATGAGGACGTCGTCGCGACGCGTTACCGCTGGGGGTCACCTTTACGGTCGTTGTCCAGCCTCGTGTCCGGAATGTGGGACGCCTCGACGGTCGGCCGCAGTTCCTCAAAGCCGGAATATCGGTCGTACATCGGTTGGCTCATAGCTTCTGTCGGTATCGAATTTCAACGTCCGGACGCCCTCGCTCGCAACGCACTCTCGATTATACAAGAGAGTACAAATATATATGAGAGTTCAGCGCCAACACTGTCGTAAGAGGTGCCACACATGTCCGAATCCTCGCGAGATGGGGTCCAGTCGTGGACTGAGTCGATGAGCGCCCGCGACCGTATTCGAGCGGTCGCCGAGACGCTTCGCGAACCGCGGTCGGTCAACTGGATTAGCGAGCAGGCCGACGCCGCCTGGAGCACGACCAACGAGGAACTCCAAGCGCTCGTCGATCAGGGCCAGCTGCGTCGTGTCGAGGCCGGCGAGACCACGCGCTATCAGCCGGACTACACGCGGCTGCTCTTCGAGGAAATCCGGACGCTCATCGAGGCGAATACTCGCGAGGAGCTACGCAACGAACTGGCGGCGATCACCGAAGAGATCGAGGACTGGCAGGCGACCTACGACGTTGAGACATGGGAAGAGCTCGAACAGTCGCTCGCCGACGGTGATATCGCAAGTGACGAACTTCGTGAACGCCGCGACGTTATCGGACGTTGGGAGGAGAACCAGGAAGACCGCCGACTCATCAAGCACGCGTTGGCGCTCTACTCGGACGTCGAAACCGCTCGCGAACAGATGATCGACGTGGCTGACCGCGAGACAAACTAATTTTCGCGATCGTCGAACTTGCGGGCGTCATCGAGGGAGACACAGCTATTCGTCGGACTGTTCGCCCAGCTTCTCTCGAAGCTCGACTGCTGCCTTCTCGAAGTGTTCCGCGAGGAACGGCGTTTCCGATGTCGCCCGTTCATTGAGGAATGCGACGGCGTCAGTGATTGCATCAGCGTCGCGCTCCGCGGTCGCGACACAGTCGACATATCCGTCGAGTGCCCGACTGAACGCACGCGAGAAGTGGTCGTAGGCACCGTCGACGCGCTCCATGTTGTCGTCGAGCGACTCGACGAGGGCCCGATAGACGGTCGCCGCCGACGCGTACCGCCCCTGATCGCGGTACTCGTTCGCGAGATCGAACCACTGCGTGAAGTCGATTGGCTCGAAGACAACGTGGTACTCAGGGTTCGTCTCTTCGAACCGCCGGTCGATCGAGGTGCGAAGCTCGTCGACCGACTGTCTCGTCGGCTCGCCGACGCGAGCGAGAAACCGATCGCGGAGATCCGCATCGGTCGCGAGTTCGTCACGCAGGAACGCGCGGAGTTCGTCGATATCGGCGCCGTTGAGTGCGGCGTCGAGTCGATTGCCTTCGTCTGAGGGAGGGTCGTCTACACACCGAAGCAACACGGCGACGACGTGCTTGCACGCTCCCGGCCCGTCGTACGGACAGTCGCACCACGGGGCAAACCCGTCGGTGGCAAGGTCAACACGAACATCATACTGATGGCTGCCACTCACGACGGCGGTGACGGTGCTGTCGACGCGGTGAATCTCGTGGATACGACTCTCAGCAAGATATCGTTCGCCGCGTTCGAAGACCGCATCCGTGCAGACATCTCGAACCGCGTCCTCGGCTATGTCCATGTGCGTGGACAATGGTTCTAGCGCGAACGGGAAAACCGATACGTCGACCTCGCCTGCGCTCCGGATTGGAACGGTCTCACTAATACTGTTGCAGTACGACGTGGAATCCACAGCTTGGCGGGAGTCCTACTCGGTCGCGAGTTCGTCGTAGATTTCCTCGTGTTCGTCGAGGTCTTGGCGTCCGAGGAACCGAATGAGACACTGCCGTGCCTCTTCGGGGGACATCTCATCGGGAATCTCGGGCTGCTCACTTTCAGCGGCCATCCTTATTCCTCATTATGGGATTCGTCGTCATAATCGTTCGGTTCTTTGGATTGCTGATCGACTGTGTCGTGCTCCGTCGATAGCTGGTCTGTGCCTTCAATACGTGACAGCCAGAGGTTGATGGTCGCCTCGTACTCCGGGGCAAGTGGTTCTGTGTGCGTTCGGAGATACTCGCTCACGTCGTTCTCATCGACACCAGCCTCATCCGTCGCGAGCGCCTTTAGAATCTCTTTGATCGTCCGATCATAGTCAAATCGCAGACCATTCAAGGCGTAGAAAATTCGAGTCGACAT
Source organism: Halolamina sp. CBA1230 (assembly GCF_002025255.2). Lineage (GTDB taxonomy): Archaea > Halobacteriota > Halobacteria > Halobacteriales > Haloferacaceae > Halolamina. Next base: position 227,626 of record NZ_CP054589.1, on the reverse strand, counting down.
GAGCGCCGTTCGCTTGTTGCCATCGACAAATGGATGATTCGCCGCAATGAGCCGCAGCAGCTGGAATGCCTTCTCGTGGATCGATTCGGGCACCTGACCGAAATGGCCTTCCTGAATATGTTCAACGGCGTATTCGATATCGCCTGGCGAAGAGATACCAGCGGTCGTCTCCGCATTTGACTCCACGATCAACTCGTGGATGTCACGGATATCAGCAGCCGACAAATAGCTGATTGATTCCGATTCTTCGTCCATTATCGATATCCTTTGTTACAATGCATATCTAACCTCTGCTTTCTGCAGATGCCTCTCGTTTCTATGTAGTGCTTTTGGTGCCCACTTTTTGTTTACCGTCCAACTGTTGTAGTGTGTCTCGATGGGTTCGAACCGCTGTCGATGAAATGTTGGCGGTTTCTGCAACCTTGGATTGCGTCAACCATCGGCCCTCTTCGCGACCGGCCTTGTAGAGGCAGGCCGCGGCGAACCCGGCCGGATGGACGCCCGTCGTGACGCCGCGCTTTTCGGCCTGCTCTGCGAGCGTTCGGGCCCGTTGTCGGATCTCGTCCGAACACTCGAGGTCGGAGGCGAGTCGCGGCACGAACATGCTGAGGGAGACGGGCTCAGCTCTTCATTCAGCGTTTTGTACGCGTTCGTGACTCGTGACTCCGCGACCCGGACCATCTCGCTGACCTCGCTCAGCAACCGCGAGAGGCCGTTGCACCGGTAGGCCCCGTAGAAGCTGGCCGCGGCGATGGCCTCGATGGATCTGCCACGAAGCAGGTCCTCGTTCTGGGCGCTCCGGAAGAGCTGACATACCTGAGAGCGCACTGAGTCAGAGAATTCGAGGGCACTCGCCAGCCGGCGTACCTCGCCCAACCCGTGTGCGAGATTCCGTTCCGCTTTCGACCGCCAGCGACCACAGGTCTGCTCACGGCGCATCCGCCCGAGTCGCTGGCGCTGGATGCTCGGCGTCGCCACTCGGATGTCGGTTACTCTTCGAGACGTTGGAGCAACTGCGCGACGTACTGGTTGTTTTCCCAGCTTTGATGTGTGATGGTCGTGAGCAGCGTTCGAACCGTCTCGTGGCTCAGATGTCCGTTCCGGGCGTAGTCGACGATGAGCCGCGGCGTTGGGACGATCCGCGGCCCCTGCAGCACGGCGTGAATCAGCGGGAAGTTCGTCCCACCAAACTCGTCGGTGAGAAACCCCTCGACAGCAAGCGCGTTCGCGAGGACAATGCCATCGGTCTCGCTGTCATCGAGGCCGAACGTCGGCCGCGAGTCTGGTGTCTCCTCGCGCTCGTACGGATCCTCGATAGTGTAGTGGCCACGGGCTGCGAGGACGTTACTCGCAGCTGCCCCGTGGATATCCTGATACTGCGTGATGTCACGGAGTTCCGCGACCACTTCTGGCGGCACGAATACCTCACACGATGTGAGTAGATACTGGAATGGGTCTGGGGTGCCGGTATCGACAGTCGCGTCGGCTCGGGGAACCGCGAGACTGACGAGTGCGCTGGTGTCGGCGACGACCGTTCGCAGTCGCCGGCCGTTCATCGATCATCGTCGGCTGCGGTGTCGACCGCTGTCGCATCGCCATCGTAGACGTCGACGTCTGATGCCGACGCGGTCTCTGACAGTGCAATTGAGGCGACGCTCGCTGATCGCATCGAGACTGTCCGGGCGGCTATCGGGAGCGTCAACGGATTAGAAACGCGCGACCCGACGCCCCACGAGTCGCTGACCGTGGCGCGCGAATACTGGGGACGTGATGACGACCTTCCCAACGAACTCGTTGAGGACCTCCTTACCGACGATCAGGACGGCAAGCACAGCGAGGACCTCACCGATCGTCTTGCCCGAGTAATCGAACCCGAGATGTGGGATCCACGAAACGGGTGGGTGCAGATCGGCGACCAGTATGCGACGGCCCTCTGGCTAGCCGAGTATCCCACAGAGACGGCGAGTGCGGACGTATCTCTCCAAGATGGTCCAGTACAACCTCGTCGATGCGGAAGGCACGAGCCGGGACCGGGAGTACTCACTCGTCGGTTCGGAAGCTGCGTCGCCAATGCAGTAATATCCTGTCTCCGATTGGGTGAGATCGAGCGGCAATCAATCGAACCCTTGCGGAATCGCGAAACGCCGAAATCACGGGATACTAGTACTGAGTGCCGACCGCGAATCGAGCATAGGCCATGAACAGTTAACCAACAGACCGTCAATACATGCGCTTTGTTGGTTAATCGATGATCTGTATCGGTCGAAATTCGAACCAGATGAACGACAGGGATCACGGAGAGTAGATTCAGAAACGGTCATCGTCGGGAAGTGGGACCGAGCGAAACATGTGGAAAGAGGTCCACGGTCATCGATCGATTGGTGTCGGGAAGGGTAGATTTCGACTGGAATATCGACCAGGCAACGATGGTAGCAGGGAGAGGGCGACCAAAGTTGCCAGTATTGCCAATAATACCGTCGTTTAAGTACCTCTCTCACTCCACCATTGCCAGTAACGAGGGGAGAATGGACGGGAGGGCAGAAGCTGTCACGTCTCTAGTCTAGTTACTGTCATCTAAACCTACTATAGCTAGTTGAGTTTTCGCTAGTGCGGGTATGGTTAAACGTGCAATGTATTAAGAGTATCGTTGGTTAGAGAGGGGTCAACGACCCCCTCCAGTTGTTGCAAAGGTTTACTGGCAATAGTGGAGTGTGTGTGTTTTATAAGTGGTTGCGGTACTGGCATAACTGGTTCGAGCGGTGGGTTAGTGGTGATACTGGAACCCATGGTTTTATGATGGTTCTTCGTCTTGAGTCCGCCTATGGGCCGATTCAATCGAGAATCGTTCATCATCCAGGACAAAGACGTCCTCCGGGATGATTACCAGCCAGAGACACTCGAGGAGCGAGACGAAGAACTCGACGAATATGCGGCCGCTCTCCGTCCCGTCATTCAGGGCTGGCAACCGAACAACGTCTTTCTCTATGGCGTTACCGGCGTCGGGAAGACAGCTGCTACGCACGATCTTCTTGAGGAGCTGCAGGAATCCGCCGGAGAGTACGACGACGTCGATCTCAACGTTATTGAACTCAACTGTACTGGCTGCACCACATCCTATCAGGTAGCGGTCAATCTCGTGAACGAGATTCGCTCTCCTTCTCACCCTCTCACCACAGTCTCGTCTTCGCGCGAACCGATGAGCGAAACCGGGTATCAACAAAAACGCATCTTCAACGAACTCTACAACGACCTTGAGTCGATCGGTGGGACTATTCTCGTGGTTCTGGACGAAATCGATAACATCGGCTCGGATGACGATATTCTGTACGAGCTTCCACGAGCACGCTCGCAATTGGATCTCGATGTGAAAATCGGTGTGGTCGGCATCTCGAACGACTTCAAGTTCCGAGAAAACCTCTCTCCAAAAGTCAAGGACACTCTCTGCGAAGAGGAAATCTTGTTCCCTCCGTACGACGCGACTGAACTGCAGAATATTCTCAAGCACCGAGCCGATATCGCGCTCTACGACGATGTCCTCGAATCAGATGTAATCCCATTGTGCGCAGCATTCTCTGCACAGGACTCGGGATCTGCTCGGCAGGCATTACGGTTACTCCGGAAAGCAGCTGATATCGCCGAGAACGACGCGATGGCGGGTGGAGAGGCGAAAATCACCGAAGACCACGTTCGGGAGGCCGAGCATCAGATCCAGCGACAACAGGTTGTCGAAGGGATGCATTCGTTGACCCGGCAGGGGCAATATGTATTGCTGACTGTCTGTCAGCTAGCGGCAGAGGGAGAAACACCCGAACGGACGAAACTGATCTATGAGCGCTATCGAGAGGTTCTTCGTAATCACGGCAGTGAACCACTGAAACGCAGGCGAGTACACGACCACCTGTCGGATTTGAGCCTCCACGGGATCTTACGGTTGGTCGACTCGTCGAGTGGACGCGGGAACTACAACGAATACGAGCTTGATGTCTCTCTGTCGTCGGCCCTCGACGCACTCGAGAGCGAACTAGGTGAGCTCAACGACATTCGTGAAACTGCCAAGCGGCATCGGGTTCTGGAGTGACTTCTCAACCGACAATACCAGTACTGCCAATACCCTCTCCACTTTTGCCAGTAACCGCGCAACCGTCAGTGCCAGTTTCTCCAGTACCCTCTCCGGTGTTGCCAGTAACTTCCTTGTTCCAATCAATCCGACTAGTTACTATCAGGACCACCGTTGCCAATTTCATCAAATAGCGTCTTGTCCTCCGATTTTACTGGCAATAGTGGAGTGTCTGACAGCATCTAAACGAAATTTCATTTACGAGCATTTGTAATCGCTCTCCAGTGGACTACTTATCGCGTGAGGGTTCGTGGTTCGAAGACCCAATCTTGCACGGATTCACCCCGCACTTACTACTCGAAAACGGGGGATGTCTTCCTGTTCGAGTTCATTCGTTGTCTGGGCCATCGGTGAACAGGATTTCGTGGAGAAACGACAGAAACGTCGGGGGTGGGAGTAACCGATTCGTCTCTGTCTACGGGTATTCCTGATCACTCACGAGAGCCTCGGTACACTCGACGAGGTCGTCCTCAGTCGTCCACCGGCAGAGACGCCTAGCATCGTTGAGCATCTCGAAGATCGCGGTCTGCATTCCACTGTAGGGACTCTCGACGGCTACGTTTGTGTCGATCGCGTCCACATCTATCGTATTGTACGTCGTGTTTGAACACGTGCGTCTTCGCAAAGTACTCCTCGAGAGCTGTGAAGTAGCCCTGCTCGACGAGGAAGCAGCCCTGGGCGTGTTCGGTGACGCCCACGATGACGTCTGTATGATCGGCGAGCAGCCGGAACTTGAGGTAGGTTTTCGTCCACTCGCTTCGAATGTTGATCATCAGGAACGCGTACGCACCGGGCTGTCGGTTGAGGCGATCTTCTACGAGCTGGAGAGGACGGATTTCGGGTTTCCCGTAGCTGCCGAGGACAAAGTACGAATTCTCAGCTGAGAAGATCGGCGTGAGCTTCGCAACACTCTGTTTCAGCGCTTCGTATTCTTCCGGTGTGGGTGAGCTTCGTGCAGATACTCGTCGGCTTTCTCGGCGAGTTCGTCGACAGTGACCGGATCCTCACTCATCAACTCGGGACTTCTCCCGTACCCTGCGTCTTTCACTTCGCAGACGGGGTGTCTCCCCGAACAACTGGCCATCCGACTGAGGTACTAGTCCGTCTACTCGTCCGGATTCACTGGGGATTTGTACTTTGATTTGACACGATCTCCTTCCCGCCACTGCCAGTAGTAGTAGCGGTTATCGTTGATCTCCTTGATCGTGATCGTCGCCTTCGTCGGGACATCATCGGGGAGGTCATCGGGTCGCTCGTCGATCTCGTCTTCCTCCTCCGCTTCGGCAAGGCGGGCCTGGCGCTCGCGATGCTCGGCGAGGTCCTCGGCATAGTGGGCAACGTCTCGGAGCAGCTCGGGTGAATAGTCGTTGAGTGTGTCGATGACGTCGGTGGGGAGGTCCGCTGGGGGCGTCGGTGGCTCGTAGGACATGGGCCGATCTGTGTTAACCAACAAAGGCGCAAACCGCATAGTTTTGTTGGTTAAGCCGCTACCAACGGCTCTCACCGGTTCTCCAGCAGCTGTATCAATACTCGAAACTCTCCATCAAGGAGTTTCGTCTGATGTTACAGCCCTTCGAGCATCCTCGAACTCTGGACGAATCTACGAGTTCGAGGGGAGGCGCCCATCAGGTCGTGGGACCTGCCCCTGTTTGATCTCATGATCGACTCGCCGGAGGTGTTTACAGCCGCCCTCGGGCGTACGCTTCCGCCAGTCTGGACACGTACACGACCCGCTGATCACGTCGACTTCGTACCAGTTTCCGGACGCCGATCGGACCTCATAGCGGCCACCCTTTTCGAGCAGCGAGACGGCCATCGATTCGTCGACGGCACGGCTGGTTCGCGGCTCGAGGTCGTCGTGCTGGGTCGAGTGCTCCGTGACGACCATCCGATCGCGCACGTCGCCGGAGCGGCCGCCGTCTGGGGCAACCGCAGCTTCGGGATCCTGGAGGCGATTCGCAAGCAGGGCCTCAACCGGATGCCCCTCCGGCCACAGATAGTGGACTTCCCGCCGCTCGCGATGGTCGTAGGAGCCACAGGCGGCTGCGCTCCCGATCCAGACACGCCACGCCCCGAGTGCTGCCATCACGTCGACGATGACTCGCGGAACAGCGTCGTACTCGTCGGGGTAGAACACCCGGAAGCGAGTACACTCCTCCTGCGGCGGAACCGTCTCCCACCACTCGACGTCGTCGTCCCAACTGTTGCACATCGCGTCGTCCTCTCCGTAGCCGACAGTCACGCCGTCAACCTGCGGTATCTCCACCGATGTGTCGTCAGCCTCGTCTTCGAGCAGCCGAAGGACGGCGTACCGGAGATACTCGTGATTCGGATTGTCTGAAGATTGGGCGACCTGCTCGTGGTGCTCTGCGACTCGCTTTGCCTCGTCGAGAACGGTCGTTAGCTGAATGCAGGCGTTAAGCCCCCGTCCTCAAGGAGCAACGCAGGGCGAAGCCTGAGTAGCGTTAACGAGACGTTTCGCGTCTCGTCCGCACACCTGGACGCGACGCGTTCTGGGGACGCTTTAGGTCGGAGATACAGTGCCGTCATACACTGTTGCAGGCCCACAGGCCTACGCCCACCGAAGCTATTACACGTGTGACGTGCATAGCGTGCATTACGGTGAAACGGAAGACAATCACCATTCGTGAGGATCAAAACGAGTGGATTGAGGATCAGCACCTCAACCTCTCGTCGTTCGTCCGTGAGAAATTAGACGAAGTAATCGAAGAACGCGAGTAGCCCTATGTACTACGCCTACAAGTATCGCCTTGAGCCGTCCGACGCCCACCGCGAGGAGTTAGACCGCCACCGCGATATCTGTAGGCAAGTCTACAACCACTTCCGCAAGCGACTCGGCGAGTACCGCGAGAACCACGGCGAACTGCCGTCGATGACCACCCTGCGGTCGGAACTTCCCGACCTCAAAGAGTGGTGGGACGACCTCTCAGATGTGTACTCGCGGACACTCCAAGTCGTTGTGGAACGGCTGTTCGACAACCTCAAGGGACTCTCCAAGCTCAAAGAGAACGGCTACGGCGTCGGCCAGCTCAAATGGAAGCCGCCACGGGAGTACCGCAGTTTCACCTATAGCCAGTGTGGCTTCGAGCTCGACAAGAAGGGCGGTCACGCTGTGCTCTCCCTCTCCAAAATCGGCGATATCCCGATACGGCTCCACCGAAACATCCCTGACGACGCCCAACTCAAGCAGGTCACGGTCAAGAAAGAGCCGACGGGTAAGTGGTTCGCTACCTTCGGCGTCGAAGTTGACCGCGAACCACCTGAGAAACCCGACGAACTCACCGATGTAGTGGGTATAGACGTAGGGATTCTGAAGTACGCCCACGATACCGACGGTCACGCCGTTGAGTCGCTCAACCTCTCCGACGAGCGCAAACGCTTGGAACGAGAGCAACGAAAGCTCTCACGGAAGCAACACGGCTCTGCCAACTACGAGAGGCAACGTCGACGCGTTGCGGAGTGTTATGCGGACCTTCGACGCAAGCGCCGTGACTTCTTGCACAAGCTCTCGAACTACTACGCTCGGGAGTACGACCTTGTGGCGGTCGAAGATTTGAACGTGAAGGGAATGATGGAATCCCCGTCGAACAGCCGCAACACCGCGTCGGCGGCGTGGCGGACGTTCCTCTCGTTGCTCGAATACAAGTGCGAGCGCGAAGGGACGCATTTCGTGGCGGTCAACCCGAGAGGGACGACCAAGGAGTGTGCGTCCTGTGGTGTCTCGACGGAGAAGCCGTTGTGGGTCCGTGAACATTCCTGTCCTGCCTGCGGGTTTGAGGTAGACAGAGACGCGAACGCGGCGTGGAACATCCTATCTCGCGGTTTGCAAGACGTAGGAATGGGATACTCCGAATCAACGCCTGTGGAGACTGCGCTCCCTACGGGAACCACTTCGGTTCCTGCAAAGCGCGTCGTGGAAGCAGGAAGCCCTACCCTCAAGAACCGAGCTGCGTCAGCGGCGAGTGAGTAGGGCAGTTCACATATCGGTCGGTCATGGGTCGGTGGAGACGGGAGTGCGCCTCCGCCCCTCGGCGGGCGCTGATAGACTTAACCAACGAATAGCGGTCAATCGAATTCCCCGTTGGTTAATTCATCTCTACTCGAATGCTGAGCCGGATCGGATTACCGGAGCCAAGAATAGTATATCTGTATAGAGATAACTCTATAGGGGATACGGGGGACAAGACTAATACTGTTAGATGCGATACCGATAACTAGCGATGATGGAGTACGTCGACGAGACCGCGGCGAAGATTATGTTAGCGGTCCGGCCGGGGGATTCGATCCGGCGGATCGCCCAGAAGATCGACGGCTCCTACTCCTGGGTCTATGACTGGATCGAGCGATTGGAAGACGCGGGCTTCATTCGGCGTGATGACGGCGTCTATATCGCGAATTACGCTGTCAGGGATCGCTACTACGATCTCGTCGCAGCGATCTCTCGATCGGTGGCTCCGTCAATCGACGACGGCTACGTCATTCCCCACTTCGCGGGGATGCCCTTTGCGTACACGAAAATCGACGGCGTCTACGTCTGGACCCACGGCGGCTATCAGATCGCCCGCGGCCACGACGACTATCCCATCTTCATCCAGGTCGCCGACCAAGACGTCGACCAGTGGACAGCGTTCTTTGATGAGTTCGGGATTCCGAGCCGGATCGAAGAGCGGCCGGATGCGACCGACTCCGACGCGACCGTCTCGTACGTGTTGTTCCCGACGAGTGAGGGCATCACTCGCGAGTGGGTCGACGGCAATCCGGTCATTCCGTTGGATGAGGCAATCGAGCACATGTTGGAGTACCGGGTGAACTACGAGCCGGCGTTGGAGATGATCGCCGACGAGTACGACCGCGATATCGACGCGTCCCACGAGGATCCGCGTCTCAATGCATGAGCCTCGGTGAACGCGAAGACGAACTACTGGATACGCTGGAGGCAGTCATTGACGCTGACCTGCCGTACGTGCTCGTCGGTGGGTGGGCGATCGCGGCGTTCAATCAACGCTTCACGACGGACGTCGACGTCGTCATTCCGGCACAAGCGGTCGACGACTACACCGACCTTCTCACCGACCGCGGCTACGAGAAAACGGCCGATGTCGAGCGAAACGAGCTCTACGAGGGCCGTACCATCCGGTTTGAGAAGGACATCGGGAATCCGGTTCGGTTCGACGCGATGGTCGACGCGCTGGGCTGTCGCCAGACGGAAGCTGAATGGTCGTATCGCTATCTGGCCCAGCACTCTGTCACTCAGGAACTGCGAACCGGGCGCCCGGTAACAGCCAGGATTCCGGAACGGGAGTTGCTGTTTGCCGTGAAACTCCACAGTGGCCGCAAGGCAGACTCCCGGGATCTGGTGGTGCTTGCTGCTGGCGCGGATTTCGACCGGATCGCGACTCATCTGCATCGCGGGGAGTCCGAGAAGCTCGCTGGTCGCATTGAGACTGTCCTGGACCGACTCACGTCGGAAGATTTTGCAGACGCGTTCAAAGGGGTCTTCGAACAGCAAACGGTTCCCGACCAAGATATCGATGCCGTCGTCGAGTTCCTTCGTGACCAGCAGCGCCGAATCGATTCTGAATTATAACATCGACTGCCGGTGGGTATGTCTTGGGACCGATCGAAACACGCAGGATCGGACGCCGAACGAATTAACCAACAGAGTGGACAAAGTACCCCAAGGCGTTGGTTAACATCCGGGGAAGGCGTGTTCAGCTCTCAGCGACCGTCCCAATGATCTCCTGCGCGGTCGAACTGATCCGGCCGAGTCGCTCCTGAATGCTCTCCGCATCGTCGTCCTGCCACGCGGCAAGATAGAACGCTGATCCGCTCGTATCGAGGTCGAAATACCGCCCGACGATGTACGCAACGGCTTCGGCTTCGATCTCGCGTTTTGCACGCTCGGGTTCGTCGACGACATCGAAATGGAGCAGTGCGTGGGCGTACTCGTGAATTAGCGTCACGGCGAGATCGGCCTGATTCGCTCTATCTTTCGCTTCGACGACGGGTTGGCATTCGTGGAGGTTCCGGTGTTTGCAGACGCCTTTTGCGTCGCCATGCTCCCACTCAGCAGCGTCGACGACACGGACGTCGATATCGAGCGTAGCTGCCGCATCACGGAGCGCTGGCACCAGGTCGTCGGCGTCACCAGCTGCCTCGGTTTCCAACTCGGGGAGCGGTTCGCCCTCGGTTTGAGATACATCGAAGACTGCCGTTGGTTTGAATCCAACCAGTCCTTCGGACCACTCCTCGGGCGGTGTTTCGTCGTAGTCACAGTCGCTCTGCTTGTGGTAGCTCGGTGAGTTCTCGCACTCAGGGCACTGCTTCGTAATAATCGGTGCCCAGATCCAGATCGCCTGTTCGCCCTCTTGGACGTGCCGGTCGAACTCCGACCGCCACGTATTGTAGCCCGCTACGCGGGTCGCCTCGGGACACTGGAGCTTGATCAAGAGGGTGTTGCGATAGGAGTAGTCGTGGAATCGGGACTGGACATCGAGCCACTCCTGGAACTGTTGGCTGGCTTTTGCCTCGTCGACGTCTGCGACGAGCTCGTCGATCCAGTCTTCGATGGTACTGTGCATTTCGTCGTGTCGGGTGTCGGTCTCCTCGAACGAGACCCCCGACTCACTGGATGTCATCATGGATTGCATCACATCGAGTACGACGACGTCTCCGAGAAGTCAGGACGCGCCGCACCCCTCGGGGGCGCACGATAAACATCGGCGCTACTTCGGGGGGTTTAGATCGGGGCTGCTATCGGAGGCTGGGATTAACAACCAGTGCGACACAATCACCGGGAGGATGGGTCTCGTTGAAACGCTTCGCGGGGTCGTTGGTACTCGCACGTCCACGACATCTACCCTATATGAGTGCCGGCACTGCGGAACGACCCTTTCCGAGGATGCCGAAACGTGTCCGACCTGTGGTGAAGAAGAGGTTGCCTGCTACCAGTTCTAAGCGAATTTCGTTTAGTCTGCACAGATTACGGTCAGCACTACTTCTGGCCGGTAGTGTCCAGCAGCCCCCCACAGTGTGAATGGGGATCAGTTAGCGAAGCGCTGCTTTCTCGTCAGCGAGGCCGATCGTGACGAGATACTCGAGGAACGTATCGAACTGGTCGACATCGCTCGGCGTGTCCGTCGCGAGGTGTCGAACCCACTCGATCGCCCACTGGAACGCGGGATCGGTTCCGCCCTTGCCATGTATATACCACCAGCGGGCGGCCTTCAGGACGACGAGCGGATTCGTCGGCGGCTGCTCGCTTGCGAGTCCACGGGTGATTGATCGGATTTCCTCGGGTACCTCAGCGGGATCGACCTCGCCTGATAAAGTTACGAGCGCATACCCCGTCTTTAGGCGGGGGTCAAGCGGACAATAGCCTACACTCCCATCAACGACGCCATAGCTGGATTTTCAACCGTTCTATAGGTAGTATTAAGACTCCGACAGACCATAGTATGCAACACGGATGAAGACCACACGGCACGCAACCTACAACCTCAACTACCATATTGTGTGGTTGCCGAAGTACCGCAACTCGGTACTCGTCAACGAGGTCGCAGACCGTGTGCGAACCATCCTCCACGAAATAGCCGACGACAAAGGCGTCGAAATCCTTGACCTCACCGTACAACCCGACCACGTTCACCTGTTCGTCAGTAGTCCGCCCAAGAACGAACCGGCACTACTCGCCAACTGGTTCAAGGGCATCTCCTCGCGCAAGTACAACCACCGACACGCAAATCATAACGGCGAGAAAATTCGGTGGGCGCGAGGGTACTACGCAGGGACCGACGGGCACGTTTCGAGTGAGACAGTCGAGAACTACATCCAAGAACATATGGAGGGAGATTCGTGACCGAACTCACGAAGACGCTGGAACTCAAACTTGTGGACCCGAACGCGCACAAGCGGAGGAAACTCCGAGAGACGCGAGAGGCGTACCAGCACGCCCTCCAAGACGCCTTCGACGCCCGATGTACTACGCAGACCGAAGCGAACGACGTGGTGGTCAACTACGAACTGAGCGGGTACGCGAAGAACGCGCTCAAGTCCTACGTCCCGCAACTCACGACGACGTACAACGCGGGGGAACTTCACGACGACCACCCTGTTCGCTTCACCAACGAGGGGCTACGGCTCGACCACAAGCCCGAGAACGCTATCGAGTGGTACGTCAAAATCCCGCACCACGAGGACTACCACCTCTGGATGCCAGCCCAGCCGAACCCCAAACAGCGGGACTGGCTCGAAGCGTTGAACGCTGGTGACGCGGAGATGGGCGAAAGTCGGCTGTTCCAGCGGGACGGAACGTGGTTCCTCCACATCACCGCCACCCGCGACGTGAACGATGGTTCCGAGGCGCCCGCCGAAGAACGGACGCCCATCGGTGTCGATATTGGGGAAGCGTCGCTCGTCACGGTGTGTCACCGCGACGACCACGGTTCTCCGACCGCTCCCGAATTGTGGGCCGACGAGGGCAAGACCGTTCGTCGGCTCCGAAAGACCTATTTCACCGCCAAACGGCGACTTCAGAAGCGCGGAAGCGAGCGTATCGCAGAGTCGTTCGGTGACGACCTGTGGAACCAGATAGACGACGTGTTCCACCGCGTCACCCGCGAAGTCGTGGAGCACGCCGAGTCCGTCGAGAATCCCGTACTGGTTCTGGAAGACCTGACGTACATACGGGAGTCGATGGACTACGGCGAGAATATGAACCGCCGTCTCCACGGATGGGGGTTCGCCAAACTTCACGCGCAGATACGCTACAAGGCCGTTGAGAAGGGTATCCCGGTCGAGACGGTGAACCCGCGCAACACGTCGAAGGAGTGCCACGCGTGCGGTGAGGTAGGGTATCGTCCGAAGCAGGCGACGTTCAAGTGTACGAACGAGGCTTGCTGGATGGACGAGTACCAAGCGGATGTGAACGGAGCAGTGAACATCGCAGACCGCTACCTCAGCGGAGAGAGTCGTTCCAGAGAACACGAGAACGACGATGACTCGGCTGAGGATGGGGCGCGTTTGACCGCGCCACAAGACAGCCAAGCCGATGCTGACACCCAGCAGGCGACGCTTGGAACGTATGCGTCTTGAAACCGTAGGGTCGGGCGAACACTCGGCCTGAAATCCCGTGGTGAGATTCCCGCGTCTTCAGGCGCGGGAGGAGGTCAATGGGTGTTCGATACGTCGACTGGAATGTCGTCGATCGAGACATCGTTCGGACGCTGTTGTTGACTCACGGAAATCACCTTCTCGGAGGGCTTTCTGGATCGAGCCCTCGCCCCCTCTGGGGCGCGAAAAACCACTCGTGGCGTCACGCCGGCGGAATGTACACGCTCTGCTTGCCGGCGATCTCCTCGAGGTTGTTCCGATGGCGATGTGAGAAGTAGCACTCGTAGCTGCAGTAGCCACAGAGCACGCCGGTATCGTACTCAGCGATGAAGGGACCGCGCTGAGTCGTCCAGACGTTCGCTTCGCATTCGGTACACACAGCACTATCGAGATCGGTTGGTGACGGGCCCTCGTACTCGATTTCGAAGGAGTTGTCCTGTGATGTTGAGTCGGGCCAGGCGCCATAAGACTGCCAAAAGGCCTTGATTCTTCCTGTACAAGGGTGAGGCACCTGCGGATTCCACAACGGAGAACGCGTACCGGGAGCTCCATCTGTGGATCAACGTGACGGCACCTGAGTGAACCGCCTCGAGGTCAAGCCCCGAGGCACTCAGCCTGCTCCGTCTGTAGGGGATCTGTTAGCGTAGGGCTATACTGAGAAACCGCCTTAACCAACAACCGGGTCAGCGAGTATGGATTGTTGGTTAAGGATTTGAGACGCCAATCCCTTTGCTCTCGGAAGGAGTTCTTTTCCAAATCAAGAGCTATCGACGGAACCGGGGTATCTGGGACATCAACCCGCACCGACTTCACCCAAGATTTCGTTCATTCAGCGACCTGTTAGGAACATGCTTATGTTGACTAGATTCACATTAACGTACAGAATCTACCATGGGAGCGCAGCGAGGACACGTTGGAGGGGACAATGCCTAGTGTAAATGCCGATCAAGAGGTTGTTGAACAGGGCGGCGAGTACCAAATCGAGCAGGCGCCAGGACTGGACGAGCGGCGGGAGGGGGACGGCGTGCTGTTGCCTGGCGACAGCGAGGCGACCCCTCAGATTTCGCTCGTAATGCCCACGCTCAACGAGGAGGAAGGCATCCGGGAGTGTATCCAGCGAGCGAAGAACGCCTTTCGTGAGCTCGGGGTACAAGCCGAGATCATCGTCTCGGACAGTTCGACCGACCGAACACCCGACATCGCCCGGGAGGAGGGCGCCATTGTCGTCGAACCGGACGGGAAAGGGTACGGCTACGCCTACCGCTACGCGTTCGACAAGGCCCGCGCCGACGTGATCGCGATGGGTGACGCCGATACGACCTACGACTTCGAAGAGCTCCCGAAGCTGTACGACCTCGTCGCCAACGGCGACGCCGATATGGCGATGGGGAGCCGTCTCGAGGGGGAGATCAAGCCAGGCGCCATGCCGACTCTCCACCAGTACGTTGGGAATCCGCTCCTGACGAAGTTCCTGAACACCTTCTACGGCGCCGGCGTTAGTGACGCTCATTCGGGAATGCGCGTGTTCACTCGCGACGCCTGGGAAGAGATGGGCTGTGAGACGACGGGGATGGAGTTCGCGAGCGAGATGATCATGCAGGCCGGTGCCGCCGACCTGACAATCGAGGAGTTGCCGATTGTCTACCACGAGCGCGAGGGCGAAGAGACCCTCGAGAGCTTCAAAGACGGCTGGCGGCACGTCCGGTTCATGCTGCTGAACGCGCCGGGGTATCTGTTCTCGGTACCCGGGATGATGATTGGCCTGTTCGGAATACTGCTGATGGCTGGCGTTGCCTTCGGCGTTCCCGGGAGTTCGGTGACGCTCGGCCCGAACACTATGATCGCGGGGAGCCTATTCACGATCGTCGGGTATCAGGTAGCATCGATGGGTGCGTTCGCGACGATTAGTGGTGACCCGATCAGGAAGCCCGACGATCCCGTGACGGAGTTCGTCGTCGATCGGCTGAGTCTGGAACGCGGGGCCACGGCCGGGATCGTGGTTGGTGGCGCGGGTGCGGTGTACGCCGGTTACCTGGTCGTGACGTGGGCCCAGAGCGGGTTCACGTCAGTGCCGTTTACCGTCGCGTCGTTACTGGCGTTCACCGCGATCGTCATCGGCGTCCAGACGGTGTTCTCCGCGTTCTTCATGAGCGCGATGGCGAGTTCGCGGTAGATCGGGAACTGCTCGGTGTCCGAGATTCCTGATCGCTCGGCTCGTGTTGCAGTCGAGAGACACACCCGACACCGACTGAAAACTGTGATTGGTCGTGTGTTCGGACGGGCATACATCCCCTAACGGGTGTATTCATGTTGGAGTGGTACATGTGGATTATCAGGCGGCCCGTGAGTTCGCTATTGCCTTGATCGCTACCAGGTCAGTCCCTCGTACACAATGCCGTCCTGGCGATCAATTGCGCGGCGACCATCGACGACCACCGGCGTCGCAATCACGTCAAACTCCTCATCGAGGTCCGCAATCTCCGGCCAATCCGTGACGACGAGCGCAGCGACTGCGTCGTCGAGTGCCTCAGTCGGCGTGTCAGCATACTCCGGGAAGTGCTCGCGCATGTTCGCTGTCGCAACCGGGTCACCCACACCCTTGAGTCGGCAGCACGATCGCCGTTCCCGACCACAACGCTTTCCCCCAGTTGCCAAACACGAACCACCATGGAGAACCAACGCGTCCTCGTCACGGGCGGCGGCGGCTTCATCGGGTCGAACCTCGCCAACCACCTCGCCACACAGAACGACGTCATCGCCGTCGATGACCAGTACCTCGGTACCCCTGAGAACCTCACTGACGACGTCGAGTTCATCGACGCCTCCGTCGTCGACAATGACCTCCCCACCGACGTCGACGTCGTGTTCCACTTAGCGGCACTCTCCTCGTACAAAATGCATGAGGACGATCCCACGAATGGTGCCCGCGTCAACGTCGAGGGGTTTGTCAACACGATCGAACAGGCTCGCAAGGACGGCTGCGACACCGTCGTCTACGCGACCACGTCCTCCATCTACGGCGACCGCACCGAACCCTCGCCCGAGAGCATGGACGTCGAAGCCCGAACTGGCTACGAAGCCTCGAAACTCGCCCGGGAGCGCTACGCGGAGTACTTCCACAACTTCCACGACATGACGCTGGCCGGCCTGCGCTTCTTCTCGGTGTACCAGGGCTTCGGCGGCGCCGAGGAACACAAAGGCGAGTTCGCGAACACCGTCGCCCAGTTCACCGACAAGATCGCGAACGGCGAACAACCCGAACTGTTCGGCGACGGCAGCCAGACCCGCGACTTCACGCACGTCGACGACGTCGTCCGAGCCTGTGAACTCGCCGCCGACCACGAACTCCAGGGCATCTACAACGTCGGCACCGCGGAGAGCTACACGTTTAACGAGATGGTCGACATGATCAACGACGAACTGGGCACCGACGTCGACCCGAAGTACATCGAGAACCCGCTGGAGGTGTACGTCCACGACACGATGGCCGACTACTCCAAACTGCACGAGGCGACGGGCTGGGAGCCAACCATCGACTTTGAGGAAGGTGTCACGCGAGTTTGTGAGCCGTACAAGGACTCGGTAGTCACGGAGAACTGACTCCCTATGAGTCGCTACCCACGATCCGTCCGATCCTCACGCGTGAAGTGCATCCACTGCAACGCCCCCGCTGCAGAAACCATCGACGGCGCATACGTCTGCGTCGAGTGTGGTACGACGGTCATCGGCGCCCGCGACTAGCACGCATACCCCTCCGAGACCGCCACGTATCCCTTCCCTCTCGATACGGCGAGAGTACCGGTTGATCGCCCACAGCGAGCCGGAAAGCTGATTAACCAACAAATACCGGGATAGGCACGGGGTGTTGGTTAAGACTGCATAGTCTCGAGGCCCCGAACTTCGTCTCGACCCATCGAACGAACACTGACCGGCGTCGCCGCCACGAACCGCCCACTGGACGAATCCTTGGCCATTACTCCTCGGAAGAGCCATCCTCACGATTCCGGTCGGCAACCGCCTCCCGAACAGCCTGCACCCCAGCATCTACATCGTCGGCGGCCCCCGGCAGTGACGACCGCCCCGCGGCAGTCGGGTCGAAATCGATCACCTGTTCACGTACCGTCCGCAAGCACACATCGCCACGGCATGCAAGAGACCTGGGCGGCTGTCGCCAGTCCACCCCCTGACGTACGTGGTGGGGTGAGGGATGTGGACTCACCTGTCGTCGCCGGGCGCTCGCGACGACGGCCGACGACGGGGCACTCGCTGATACTGGGAGTGATCGCGATCGGCGACCACCATCACGGCGTGGTCGCATGGGGTCGATTCAGCCGGGAGCGTCCTGATGGGCTGCTGTGTCGCCGGGCACGGCTGCTTGCGAGCGGCCGCTCTGGCTGTGCGACCACAGCCGCGTAACTGGGGCGGGGCGTCGACGCCTCGGTACCGGCAGCCCCTGGTTGTGCAGGTATGAAGTGGGGTGAGAACAACAATACGGCATGGCCTCGTACGTACAAGGATACTGCCACCAATGTGACGCCGAGCGACAGTTGATTCAAACTGTCCCATGGCAGAGCAACTGCTGCCGGAACTGTGGAGACACGAACGTTGAAGTCGAAAATAGCTAACCGTTTCACCTGTACTTGGCGATTTGCCTCTGATCCTTTGACCGACAGACGCTCCGTATTCAGTAGCCATTGAAAAACTGTCAGCGGCTTAGGATTTCAACAGAGCCTTCAGACTATAACATTTCGACGAATAACTAATCAATAGGGGCAGTCTATTCTTCGAAGAGACAGCGAGCGGCCGCATCCTCACCGTTGAGGGTTTGCTGATCCTCGTCCGTATCAGCGAAGAGTGTTGACTGATCTCCCTCGGATGTTTGCTCAACTTCGGGCCGGTCGTCGACGCCGAACTCGCTCGCCTCGGGCCGATCGCGCCGCGAACACCGGTCGCGATGATCCACGTCCGCGCCAAAATCCTCGAGTGATGTCTCGACGCTTGTTTCGGTCACTTCGAGCTGGCCATCGTCGCCGAACGCGGTCTGTCGTTGAATCTCGATCTCGGGTCGATCGCTCATCTCATTCGAGCCTCCGCCCACCGAGGCTCCGACAAACAACCCCCGCTGTCGCGTCAGTCGTCTCGTGCGCGGATTTCGCTGGCCCGATCTTCGAGCCGGCGCAGGATCTGGACACGCTGCTTGTTCGCGTTCTCGTAGGCGACGCACGCTCGCAGCGTCTCCATATCGTGAATCGTCACGATGCCGGCGTTGATGAGTCGCGTATTCTGGGGTTCGAGGCGTTGTTCTGGTGACAGTTCGTTCGAGTCTGGGTCGTGCCCTCCTGTGTCGCTCATGGATGGTCGCCTCCGCTCCCGCTGAGGCGAGGACAAACAGCGTCGGTTCTCTCTGGGCGTCCCTTCTCAGCGATAGCTACGCACAGATACCGTCGCTGTAGGCCTGGAAAACGCTATTTTACTTCTGCTGTCGCTTGAGGAATTCGAGGAGCGTCTCGATGTCGTCGGCTGATGCCGACGATTGGCCGAACATGCTCTTGAATCGGTGATCCAGCCCACCTTCTTCGATGAAGGCTTGGGCCTCACTGAGCTGCGACCGGAGGGCATCAGCATCGCCGCGGTGGAGATGCGACTCGACGCCATCGAGGTCGATCGCTGGGATTGCGGCGAGGACATCAGCGAGATCCGTCTTTCGGCCGCTATGGAGTTTCGCGGCGACGAGGATTTCTCCGTCAGCTGCTCGTGCGGTCGTCGACCGGGTCCCGCCCGAAATCGTCGTTTCAGCGTAATTCAAGGTGGAGCCTCCGTCCTCAAGGAGCGACCGGAGGGAGCGAGTAGGCCAGAGAGGAAACCGGTATGGTACGACACAACCGGCGCACTCCGGCCGGCAGACTCCCGGATATATAAGTACCGCCGCCCTTTCTCTGAAGTTATGTGTGTGCGTCGTACCGCCGTCGTGAAACTCGCTGTTTCCGACGAGCAACGCGACGCACTCCACCGAACCGCCGACCAATACCTGTACTGCGCGAACCGAACCGCCGACTACTGTTGGTCCGGCACCGCGTTCACTGAGTGCAAGACCAACAAACGGGATGTTCGTGATGCGCTCTACTCCGACCTTCGAGAGGAGACAGAGTTACAGGCACAACTCGTCCAAGCCGCCATCCGACGCGCCGTCGAAGCCGTCAAAGCCGTTGTCGAACGCTGGAAGAAGGGACAGCGCGTCTCTTGCCCCACGTTCACCACCGAAACGCTGGACTACGACACGCGGAGCGCGACCTTCTACCGCAACAAGGTGTCGCTGGCAACTGTCGAGGGGAGGGTCGAACCCTCGTTCGTTCTCCCGGCAGACAGCCCGACACCGTACGAGCGGTACGTACTCTCAGAGGACTACGAGTTCCGCGAAAGTACGCTTCGGTACGATGCGACCACCGACGAGTTCTACCTTCACATCTCGACGCGGCAGATTGACAGCGACGACGAGGTTTCGGAAGATACCGGGCACTCCGACCAAACAGTCCTCGGTATCGACCTCGGTGTCAACAGCCTTGCCGTCACCTCCACCGGCACGTTCTGGCAGGGTGACGACTACGACCACTGGTGCCGCGAGTTCGAGAAACGGCGTGGTGAGATGCAACAGCGCGGCACGCAAGCCGCGCACAACGCCCTGCTTCGACTCGGGAAGCGAGAAGAAGCGTGGCGGAAGCAGTACATCCACACCGTCGCCAACGAACTCGTCTCGGAAGCCGTCGAACACGACTGCGACGTTATCGCGTTCGAGGATTTAACGGACATACGCGAGCGACTTCCACACGCGAAGTGGCACCACGTGTGGGCGTTCCGACGCCTCTACGAGTACGTTTCCTACAAGGCCCCTGAACAGGGTGTCTCCGTGGAGCAAGTCGAACCGAACCACACGTCTCAACGCTGTTCTCGGACGGACTGCGGGTTCACGCACGAGAATAACCGCCACGGTGAACACTTTGAGTGCCAGAAGTGTGGGTATGAGGTGAACGCGGACTACAACGGCGCGAAGAACGTCGGGCTACGCTACGCCCGGAAGCGGAGACATAGACTCCGTTCCTCGCCCACGTCGGGGGGCGGAGACGCACGAGTAGACGTGCGTATAAATGGTGGGACGTTGAACGGCAAGAGTCACCAGCGTATTGCTGGCGACTGATTGCCGGGAGTCCACATCAAAGCCCCATCCCTCAAGGACCGAGGCGCGTATGCGCCGAGGGAGTAGGGTGGGGTAGTTTACTACTGTGGTCACGCAGATAGTCGAACGACCATTCCGCCTCGGTTTGCTGACAGCCAAGCCCATTCACGAGAATATCGACGCCGACCGGATGGGGGAGTCCTTCGGTCCGTTCAAAGACGTCGACTTCCCGATCATAGATGGTTTCTTCCGGTGGAACTTCGAGCTCGGTCGTCCGTTCGAAACCGCGTGCTTCGAGGAATGCCACGACGTCGTCGTAGTCATCCGGGGCGATGACGAGATCCAGGTCGGTCGAGAATCGCGGTTCGAACTGACTGATCGCGTACCCACCAACGAGGACGAATCCGATGTCGGACTGTTCCAGTTCGTCGAGGACTTGGATGAGCGCCTCACTGCGGTCTTCTTGGCTCATTTAGGCTGGCTCTATGCGGTAATCCGCGTCGGTGTCGACGTCGTCGTACATCCGGCCGAGCATGTCGAGTGCCGACTGGAAGGTCGCGTAGTGCTCATTTGCGAATGCCACGGTTTCCTGAAGCGAGATGACGGGCCGTCCGTCGACCATCTCGGCATCGATCTGCGACCGGGGCTCAAAAACGAACTGGATGGCACCATCAAGGTCGTCAGTGGGCTGGCGTTCCTCGGCAGTCGGGATTCCGAACCGATTGAAGAACGCTGTCCAGGCGTCGAGCTCGGACTCGTGGACGGTGATGAACAGCGGGTAGTCCGCCGGATCGCGAGCGACCTGGTAGCCACCGCGAGTCCAGACGTACACTGCATCGATGGATGTGAATGCATAGTCCAGGCCGGCAAACTGGGGGAGAACGTATGCCTCCGTGATGGATGGCGGCGAGGTGGTTGCTGCCGCCGTCAGGAACTCGAGACCGGCGTCTCGAATTGTCTGGTCGACGAGCTGGAGGCCATCATCGTACGCGACGTATCCCGCGTCTTCGAGGCGATTTACGACGCGCCGAATCGTCTCGCGGTTCTCGTCGATCTTTCGCGCGATGCCAGAGATGGAGTCCCCTGGATCGAGCGCGAGGATGACCTTGAGTTCCTTCTCACCGCATACTTCGTACATCCTATAGTTACACAATTCTGTGCAACATCCAAAAGAATTACTCTTCGTGTGGGTCTGGTGGCTGGACCTGGCGAGCGTCCTCAGCGAGATCGTGGATGTACTCTCGAAGCGTCTCCATGTCTTCGCGGGCCTCCTCAAGGGTTTTCGCCTTCACTTTTGCCGTGAGCTTATCCTGATCGCGGGTGCCAGTACCGCGAGTGAGCTTCACTGTGAGTGAGACGCCGACATCGCTTCGCTCGACGTATTCGGTTGGTGCCTGCCGCTCAGTGTTCTCTGTCGATTCCTCGTTCGTACGAGACTGCTGAGTGGGTTCTGCCATGAATTGCTCTCTTTGTGATCGTTAGTTGATGGACGGTGCGACTGGCTCGGCAGTCGTCTCACGAAGGGCTGCGTCGATCTCGCTCGAGGTGAGTCGCCAGCACTCGTCGGACCCCGCGCAGTCCAGCTGGCTCACGACCTCGCTCTTGAAGGCTTGGTAGTGGTCGAGGGCGAACGCTTCGTCACCCGTGTAGTCGAGGAGGAGTGCGAGCGCGAGTTGCGCCGGGCCGCTGCCACTATATCCCCATTCGAAGCCCGAGGAGCTGTGATTCACCAGTGCGAGACTTCGCTCCGGCGTCAGCTGTTCTTGCTCGGGTCGTTTCTCGACAATAACGCGGCCTCGACGACGGTAGCCGATGTAGACCACGTCGGGATCATCCGGACCCCGTGACTGTTCGTGCGAGTGTGGGTCGCTGATTCCACTCACCGGTTGGTCCGCGGGGGTTCGTTCGAACACCCCCGCACCCCTCAGGGGGCAACAAACAACAACTGCGGTCGAAGTGCTGGCTTACCAGAGTTGAACCATTTCTCCGTCGCGCTTGAGAATCCGCTTTGCGACCAGTCGGTCAATCGCGTCGTCGACGGCGTCTTCCTGGTCG
This sequence comes from Halolamina sp. CBA1230, assembly GCF_002025255.2. GTDB lineage: Archaea > Halobacteriota > Halobacteria > Halobacteriales > Haloferacaceae > Halolamina. Next base: position 205,151 of record NZ_CP054589.1, on the reverse strand, counting down.
TCCGACAGCGCCTGCACATTCGCGAGGACTCGCTCCCGGATTGCATCGATGTCGCCGATGCCATCGTCGACCGCTCCCAGAACGGTGTATTCGGTTTCGAATTCCGTCGCACATTCTTCGATACGGGCGGTGAACGTGTTTGGGAGTCCCGAGAGTGAGTTTACCGCCATCTCGATTGCGAACAGCGGATGCGAGCGGTCGCGGATCTGCTGTGCTTCCGTCGACCCGGTGTTGAACGGTCGCTGTTCGTCGATCTCGGTCAGAATCACCTCGTAGTCTACCCCCCGCTGGGCGTACGTCCGCATATCCTCGATGTCGCGTCGCCGGCCACTCGCCAGGTCACCACCGGAAACCGCTTTGAGCAAGAACATATCCTCATCGGCGAGGACGACTGCTGTCGCGTGGGTCCCGACCCAGAACTCCGCTGCTCGGCCGTGCATCCGGTCGGTGATCCACACTTTCCCGACGACTTGCCGTTCGAAGAGATCGATCTGCAGTCCCCGCGCGTCGTGATGCAGCTCGATAGTTTTCCCAACGCTTTCGAACGACTCCGTTGGCTCCTCAACGACCGTGAATCCCTGCGACGTGAGCGTCTGGTAGACGTGCTCGAATTCGGACACCACGCCCAGCGCGAGGTCGATATCCTCGGTTTGGTCTTTCAACCCTTGAACTGTCATTGCAGACCCACCGATGAGATACACCGTCACAGATTCCGAGAGCCAGCTGTCGAACTCCTCGAGAAACTCTTCGATCGCGTCGCCGCCTTTGAACACGGTCATGTAACTCCGTACTGCTCTTTGAGCGCTATGAATTCTGCTTCACTCGGGATGATGACAGGGGACTCCGCCGAGGCGTCGAACTCCCCCCGAAGTGGCCGATACATCGCAGCGACTGCGGATTCCAAACCGTACCACTGCGCCGTCTCCGTGAGCGTCTCTTGGTCGATGTCCAACTCCTCGATCAGGAGCATCGCATAGCTGACGCGGCGGGAGCCGCGATCACGGACGAGCGTGTGGCACACCACGTCGGCAGGCGTGAGGCCCTCGTCGGGCGCATACCAGAACGCGGGTTCGCCCGCGAGGAAAAACTGCAGGCCGTACTCTGCAAACCGGGCGAGCCCGGTCACCTGCCAGTTGGAGTCGCCCTCGAGTGCGTCCGTATCCGCGGCTGTCTGGACGCGGACGAGTGCTCGCTTCGGATCACACCACTCGATGGTCGCGCTTGGCGCGAGTGTTCGGACTCGCGACCGGTGCTCGTGTTGCACGACGGCACGGGCGAACGCCAGCAGCGGCGAGAGGTCCGCACTTAATGCGTACTCAGGGCCGGATGGGGACAGCATCGCGCGATGCTTGAGCGGTGACAGGGCCTTATGGACGCCCTGCCGCGTAATGTCGAGTCGGTCTGCGATCTCGGCGACCCGGCGCGGCTCGTCGAGATACCAGCACACCCGGAGTGTGGCCGGCGAGAGGAGATCGGGCCACTCGACGTGACCGAGTTCCGACCGCAGGGTTCGGTACGCTTCGACGACCGGATGGTCTGCGAGATGGACCCGCCGCTGGTTGTTAGGACCACGGCGTTCGGCGAGCACCCTCGCGTCGACCAATTCATCGAGGACGTCGTAGAGATGTGTCTCCGAATACGTGGTGGCCGTCGCGAGGTCAGCTGCCGTCGCGTCCCGGCCGGTACTCAACGCATCAATGACGGCGAGTTCGGCCTTGGTGAGCATCTGTGTCTACTCTAAGTTCTATTCGTATAAATACGTTTCTGGATTTAGGTTGACAACACTCCTATTCGGCGACGAGGTCTGCGAGCGCGTTCTCGAGCGACCCGTGGAACTGCCAGCTAGCCCGCTCGAAGGCCTCGTCGGTCGGGCCGTCCCAGCGGGGGAACGCGGAGTGACCGCTCACTTTGACGGTCCACTCGGTCGGCTCGTCGAACGGGTTCTCCGTCGGGAGTTCCACGACGTAGAGGTATTCCTCGTCGCCGTGGATGCCGTCGGCCGGATTCTCGACGCCGTGGCCCAGCAGGAACAGTGGCTGGTCGAGGTGCTCCATATTGGACGGCTCGAGGAGATCCGCTGGCTGGGCCGCATCGATTGTTCGCCCCAGGCCGCCAGCCAGATACAGGCCGACCGTCGAAAGCTTGTCGAGGAACACGAATGTCGCCGCCGTGTAGCCCGGTCCGCGTTCGGCGCGGGTCGCATCGAGCAGCTCTTTCAGCTGTGCAAGTTCCTGGAGGACGCTCCCCGGGTAGCCGTCCGAATGCCGGTACACCTGCACGACGCGGTCGGCGCCGTCATCTGTCTCATCGGTCTGTTCGACTTGTTGGACGAATCGGAGTTGACTCCGTGTCGACATCGATACTCCCCGGCGCGTGTGCGCCGGCACCCATCGCCGGCGCTGAAACAACACTACACAGTCGTAGCGGGATTGCAATCCGCTACGCGAGATGTGACACCTCGTCTGGTTCCTCCACGTCGTCGAATTCACCACGCTCGACTGGCTCCCAATCCTCCCCAGGTGCTGGACTCCACCAGTCGACCTCGTAGGCACCCGGTGCGCCGAGGATCTTCACCCGCGCCGACCCATCAGGCAGGTCGCGACGCAGTTTCTCGTCGACGTGGAGGTTCCACGTTGAGTGGGTGTCGAAGCAAGCGAGAACGGCTTCCTCGTAGCCGCGTGTTTCTCGGGATTCTTGGAGTTCAACCTGCGTATTGCAGTTCCTGCAGAACACGCCCTCGAACGGAATGTGGCTGAATACCTCGTGCCCGCAAACGGGACACCAGAGGAACTCGAACAGTGCCTCACTGTGTCGGTCGATGATTTCTAAACTCATCTGTGAATCTGGCCCGATTGAGACGGGCCACTCATTCCGGCCCAGAAATAAACGCCACCGATGCCGCTGAAAATAGATCCGCCTCTCAATTGCTAACTATCACGACCGTGTTGTACTGGGCGTTGGTCTGAGTGAGTGCACGCACTTTTCAGGAATTTCGTCGTCAGGGATGTTGCTTGGTGCTGTACTGCCGGTAAAGGTTTATCTGACTACACTGTGTCTGGTTTTGTATGTCCGCTCCCACAGCCGGAGAAGCCGGAGACGAAGATGGTAATGGGTCTCCTGAAGCTGTTTCTGCTGAGGAGGCACTTGAGATGCTGCCTGACGAAGACGAATTCGAGACCGATTTCTAACACGGTAAAGGCGGGGATGTCCCTCAGCGCTCGGCACCGTACACAATCCTTGAGGGCGCTTCGTACCCACAGTTCCGACACTCGAACCAGCGCTGGACCTTCGCACCGTCCGCCGATTTATCACCGACGACCACGTCGCCGTCCAGACACTCCCGACAACTCATCTCGGGAGCAGGTTGGTCGCGGAGAACGTTCCTGAACGCTTTCGCGTCCTTTGTCTTGTACCCTTGCGACCACACTGGGTAGCCGTCGACGAGGATTGCGCCACGCCACTTGTAGCGGTAGGAGTCCGGGGCTCGGTGTAGGACAGCCCGAGCGCCAGTCTCGGTGTTACGATACTCGAGCGTCGGCGTGCGACTTTCACGCCGCCAGTTTGTGATCCGGGGCATCTGTTAAAAGTGGACGTCGGCGGGCACGATCCAGAGCTCCTCGCTCTTCTCCAGCACTCGATCCAACTGTTCGCGGTGACGGATGCCGTTCGCGTGTTCGTTATACAGGAAGATCGTCGGGCCGTCGTACGCACCAACTTGATGGAACGCGTGGCGGGCGAGGTCTTCGTCACGCATGATCTCCTCGTCGGAGAGCTCGTTGAGCGCTTCCTTCACTCGCTCAAGGTTGCGCTCGAACTCTTCTTTCGTCGCCTCCCAGCCACGCTCGAGGAGGTCCTGGCCGTCGTCGGAGTCGACGGGGGCCGCGGTCGGGAGCTCACCCCATCGCGCCTTCCCCGCAACGGACGTGTCTTCCTCATCGAACGTCACGTGGTAGTCGAAGACGGCGCCAGCGTGTGGGTCGGCGCCGACTAGGCGGTCGAACACCGTCTTTCCGGTGGCCAGTGCGTCGTCGTGGGTCGATTCTTCTACCAGAGCGTAAATCACTATGTGCATCTTTAACACCTCGAAACGCCGACGCACCGGGGGTCGTTGCTCGCTCCAGCTGCGCCGGCACCCATCGCCGGCGCTCGAAAAACCTGATCTAGCGGTCGATTTTTAGGACTCGTTCGCTCGGTCGACTGTGATGGTTAGATCGCCCGACGCGTAGTCGGCCTCGAAGTCGACCGCGAACGCGTCCGCCTCGTAGGCGGCGTGGTAGGCGCGGTGGCGTTCGAGCGAGCCTGTCGCCTTGAAGTGGAAGAACGCAGCCGACGTGTAGGGCTTACTCTGCGTCTCGATTTGCGTTTCGACTGACGCCGGAAGTGCGATCTGTGGCGTGTCGGTGTCAACACTCGCAGCGAACTCCTTTGCCTCCTTGACGGTCGCCTGCGAATGGGCGGGCGTCTCACCGGTTAGCACGTTCATCGGCGTCTCCGTGTCGTCGGTGAACAGGACATCGTGGAAGGTGCGCGTCCCGAGGACTGCGTCAGGACCTAACTCGCAATCGTGGAATGGATCGTCGTCTGGATTCTCGGGCATCAAATCACGAGCCCACGGTGGGGCTCAGTCCTTTCTGCCCCAGACAAACCACAACTTGTCTCGATGTAGCGGAGGTAAGTCCCGAAAAAAGAGCGTCCTGCCCGCACTTCCCGCCGCAGAATCAGGCGTCGATGATTCGATCGGGCTCAATCCGGGACAACCGCATCGCGTTCCCGGTGACGCCGAGGCTCATCCCCATATCTCCGACAACGACTGCCAGCGCAACGCTGACCAGGCCCAGCGGCACGCCTAGCGCGAGTAGGAGCTTCACGCCGAGGCTGGCCCAGATGTTTTGCCGGATCACACCGTTGGCCGTATGCGACAGATCGTACAGGTACGGGAGTTTCCCGATGTCGTCGCCCATCAACGCAATATCAGCCGTTTCGAGGGCGGTGTCGGTGCCCGCCGCGCCCATCGCGATGCCGACCTCCGCAGTGGCGAGCGCGGGGGCGTCATTGATGCCGTCGCCGACCATCGCGACCTCCCCGTACTCCGCCTGTAACTCTTCGACTGCGTCGACCTTCTCGTCGGGCAGGAGTTCGGCGCGATACTCATCGACACCGACCTGCTCGGCGATGGCGCGGGCGGTGCCCTCGTTGTCGCCGGTCAGCATCACCACGCGCTCGACGCCCAGCTCGTGCAGGCGTTCGACAGCCCGCTTCGAGGCCGGGCGCACCTCGTCGGCGATGGCGATTGCACCCAGCAGTTCCGACTCCGTCCCGACGATAACGACCGTCTTGCCCTCCCGCTCCAGTGAGGTGAGCGCGTCCTCGGCGAATGCCCCGTCGTCGTACTCGGCCGCCTCTTCCGCCGCGACGCCGCCGTCCGTCTCGCGGCGTGCCCGAGCGAGGTCGAAGCCCAGCTCCTCGAAGAGCGCGGGCTTGCCCGCATAGTACGTCTCGCCGTCGATCTCCCCGCGGATGCCCTTTCCGGTGAGGCTCTCGAAGCCACTCGGGTCGGGCAGGTCGCCCACGCCCGCCTCCTCAGCACGGGCGAGAATCGCTGCGGCGATGGGGTGCTCACTGCGCCGCTCCAGCCCGGCGGCGCGACGGAGCAGATCATCCTCAGTAGTGTCGCCGACCGGGACGACGTCGGTGACGGCGAGTTCGCCCTTCGTGAGCGTCCCCGTCTTGTCGAGCGCGACGGCATCGACTTCGCCCATCGCTTCGAGGTAGTTGCCGCCCTTGATCAGGACGCCGTTCTTCGCGGCGCTGGTGATGCCCGACACCACCGAGACGGGTGTGGAGATGACGAACGCACAGGGGCAGGCGATTACCAGCAGGGTGAGCCCGCGGATGAACCAGGTCTGCCAGTCGCTCGCGAAGGTGAACCCGTACCCGGCCAGGTCGACCGAGATGGGGTCGGCGATGACCAGCGGCGGGATTGCGGCGGTCAGGATTGCCAGCACGACGACGAGGGGTGTGTAGTAGCCGGAGAAGCGGTCGACGAACTGCTCAGACTCGGTCTTCTTCGCCTGTGCGCCCTGTACCATCTCGATGATGCGCGAGAGCGTCGAATCGCCAGAGGTCGAGGTGACCTCTACCTCGAGGTACCCCTCTTCGTTGATCGCGCCGGCGTAGACCTCGTCGCCGGCAGTCTTGTCGACGGGGACGCTCTCGCCCGTGATCGGCGACTGGTCGACTGCACTCTCGCCGTCGATGACCGTTCCGTCGAGCGGAATCTTGTCGCCGGGGCGGACGACGACGGTCTCGCCAACGTCGACCTCCTCGGCGGGAACGGTCACTTCCTCACCGTCGCGAAGGACGGTCGCCTCGTCGGGCGAGAGTTCCATCAGCTCGCGCAGGGAGTCCCGTGCCCTGTCCATCGCGTAGTCCTCGAGCAGCTCGGCGATGCTGAATAGGACGGCCAGCGTGGCGGCCTCGACGAAGTAGCCGATACCGGTCGCCGCGATGATCGCCGTCCCCATCAGCAGGTCGATGTCGAGGCTTCGGTTCTTCGCGGAGTAGTACCCGCTACGGACGACCGGGATGCCGCTGGCGGCGACGGCGCCGAGGAACAGGACATCTGCGATGTGGAGCGGGTACTCGAGGACGCTCGCCACCGTGGCGTTCTGTCCGGTGAGGAGGAACTCAAAGAGGAGGCCGAGCGTGACGAACGCCGCGCCGAGCCACGTCTTCTTCGCGCGAGGACTCGTCCAGACCTCCGATGGTGGCGCGATGTCGACGCCATCGGCCGCCTGGTTGTCCTCATCATCGCCCTCGGCGTCCGAGCCCCCGACGACCTCGTAGCCGGCGCCTTCAATCGCCTTGACTACGTCGGCTTCGCTAGTTCGATCAGGGTCGTACGTGACGTTGGCCGTGCCGGTGGTCGGCTGGAGCGTGACGTCAGTAATGCCGTCGACACGCTGGAGGCTCTTGTTCACCTTTTGGGCGCAAGAGGGACAGTCCATCTCGGGAACGGCGAGGCGGGCGGTCAGCTCACGTCGCTGTCCGCCGCCGCTCGTTCCTCTTGCTGCGTCCGGATTCTCTGTCATCACGTCACGGTAGGTGCGGGAGTTCGATATGTCTTTGTTGGAATATTCCAACTACGGCCCTCAGTGGGATGCCAGCCGTTCTTCCGCTACCCGCTCGCCGGCGACATGTTGCTTCGCCAAATGTTCTTCCGCCCGACGGAGTCGGTAGGTGAGTGTTGACCGTGGCACGTCGAGATGCTCTGCGAGTTCTCCAACATCGACCTCGCGGGGTGATTCGTAGTAGCCGTGTTCGACGGCGGCCTGGAGAGCAGCCTCTTGGGCTGGAGGCAATCCACTCGGTGTTCCGTCGCTTCCCCTAGCTGATGTTGTGTCCGCTGTGCGGAGCATCTCCATCTGGGCGCACTCCCCGACGGCGGCCTCCAGCGCGTCGAAGAACGCTGCCACGTCGCCCTCACCGGAGTGGATGAGTCGCCACGTGTAGTGGCGGCCCTCGTGACGAGTCTCGAACAGCACGCCGTCGCCGAGGTGGTCGCGAGCGATGTGGGGGACTGAGGCGCAGGTCGGAGTGCGCTCCCAATCTGAGTAGAGGATGAGCGCGTCGTCCGTGCGGTCGAGGACGCGGGTGGTCTGTGTGGCGTTGCAGTCCTCGGTGGCGAGACAGTCAGCGTAGTAGTCGCCGTTGAGAAAGGCGTCCTCGATGGCGTTGAGCGCCTCAGGCGTACCGGTGGCATGGTCGACCCGCCAGAGACGCTCGGCAGTGGCGTGCAGCGAGAGCGAGCGAACGCGAGCGTCGGGGTGGTCGGCGAGGGCGTCCGCCACCCTGTTGCAGCCGGGCTCGTATTCGAGAGCGAAGACGAGTTCGCGCATACCCCGTCTAAGGCCTGCTACGACATAACCCATGGCCTGCAGCGTTGTCGACCAGTGGATCTCAGATTACGTCGTCAGGGTCGTGGACTTCCTGCATTCGCTGTGCTTCGGCCGCGTATTGCTCCTGGAGGTCGGGGTCATCGACCATGCCAAGATTGCCGGGTTCAGCATCGACTGCTGCTGTCGTATCTCGGACGTCGGTGAAGGACGTGAGTGCGCGTTCCTTCCGATAGTACTGTTCTCCATCGGGCGTTGCGTAGGTGAGGATGATCAGATTCTGCTCGTCATCGGAGTACGTCCGTTCGACAAGCCAAACACGAACGTCATCTTCAGACTGATTTGACATACTTAGACGTCCCCCGATATCCACTAAGGGATTGGTGTTACGACTTGCCGAGACTCGCTGTCTCGAAGGGTGACTCTCCGGTCGGAATGAGCAGCTCCTGTCGGTCGCCGACTCGCTCGGCCAGCTTCCGTTTCAGGTACTGCCTCGCCGTCGACGGCGTGAAGACGCCCTTGTCGAGCATATCGCCGACGACGTCTTTGAGGGCCGCGAACTGTCCCTGTAGGTGGCCGTCGCCGACCGGCTCGCCGTCGTACCAGCGAACCGTCGCGAGCGCGCCGTTCCCGACGGTCTCTCCCTGCTCGACCGTCTCCGAGTCGTACTGGAGCCCGAACCACAGCGTCCGATAGGCGGTCACCTCGAACGTCGTCGACACCACGAAGAACGCCTCGTGGTGGAGGTAGTCGAGATGGTCAGCGACGATCTCGTCGAGGGTGAGCCCGGTGGCGCGGGGCTTCGGCTCGACGACCGTCGACGGTCGATCCTCGTCAGCGAGGTAGCCGTCGACGGCTTCTGCCTCGAGGCCATCGGCCAGTTCCGCCAGCAGCTGTTTCGCCCACTTGGAGTCGGTGTCTTCGCCACCGAATGGCGACTCAGCCGAGATTCGGTGCTTGAGCTTGAGGTTCGCTGCGCCCCAATGGCTGTAGTGGAGCGTGTATGTCCCTCGAGTCTATTACAGTCCTGTTGCCTCGTTGGATTCCCCCTCGATCGTTAAGTACAGACAAGCCACCAATCAGTCTGCGTAGAAGAGAACTCTATTGCAGTCCGGACACACGTGTGCGTCAATAGTAGTCGCGCTCTTGAATCCAAGCGTTCCAAGGACGCCCTCATCGTTCGGTATTCGGAGCATGTCCCCACGGCTGTTCACGTCATAATCAACGCGCTCAAGTTCCACATTACAGTCGGGGCAAGTCCGAGGCATGGTGTTAATTAACGAATTCGATTAGAAAGAATATTCGATACAGCAGCACCCATAGGGAAGATTACATTATTGGTTCGCAACCCCAATTACCGGCTGTCTCACCGCAGAAAGTGTCTGACCAAGAGGATTTCAGCAGAGCCACTTAGTCTAAACGGCTTCCACATTCTATTCGGCTGGGCCAATACCGTAGAACGCGTCACGAGCGCTCACATATACTGCGTCGTCTACGGGCGTCACATGGTAGATAGTCCGGCCGACTGTATCGCTGACCTGGACCTCTTCGGTGGTGAGTGACCAGAGCTCTTCCAGCTCATTCATGGTGTTCAGCGCGTACAGCCTCCCACCACGCTCGGCATAGAGGACATCACCGACCAATCCGACCGGTTCAGCCTGAGTTTCGGACGTGATTCGAACCGAGCCATCAGTTCTATCGAGTTCTGCGACGCCGGCATCAACAAACGCGTAGACTGCGCTGTCAGTGACCACTGGCGTGTGCTCATCGGCTATGGCGACGCGCCAGTGTTTGGAGCCGGTACTCGCCTCCATGGCGACTAATTCGTCATCCCGACCGGATTGTCCTTCGGAGACCGCAAACACAGTTCCGGCATCTGCGACAGGGGTTGAACGTCGTGCTGCCAAGTCGCGGTTCACGAATGACTCCTGCCCGGTTTCGAGGTCAACCGCGTGAAACCCGCCTTCGCTACTGACATACACCTGTCCGTCGTCGACAGCCGGTGTCGAGTCCGAGAAGTGCCCGGTATCGTAGCGCCATAGCTCATCACCGGTAGCGGTATCGAACGCCCTGATGTGCGGGTCAATAGCCTGAAAACCCGCGCTATTCACGACGACGCGATCTCCGAGAACGGTTGGCTGGCTCTGTATCCCGTCCATCGCCGGGCCGCGCCAAACCTGTTGTCCGGTCTCTGCATCGAAACAGAACACCTCGATAAAGGTCGTAATGAAGACGTAGTCATCTGTGACTACGGGAGGACTATTCACTCCATATGAGACCAGGTCGCTAGCGGTCTCGACGGCTGCTGTCGCTGGGTTTCGGTACGCCAACGACACGGTGTCTTCTTCCAGATCGGCGGTGTTGTAGAGGTACTCATTGGCGACGCTTGCTGCCCCACAGGGACGGAGCCGCCAGTAAGATTCTCCATCGCGAAGCCCAGCGCCATCAGGGTTCCAGCCGGTGTTTCCCGCATCGAATCTGACGGCAGGCCACGCTCCGCTTGGGTCCAGCGGTGGTGACCCGGGAGGTTCCTTTTTCACTCGCTCATCAACTGTTGAATATCCTGGTGTCGACTCCGTGTCCGTCGGCGTCACCGTATCCGTCGGGGTGGGGGTGTCTTGCTCAGTTGTCGACACGGGTTCGGTGCCGGAATCAGAAAGACAGCCTGTTCCGACCATCGTGAATCCGAGCGCAGCACCTTGGAGGAACGAGCGCCGAGAGCGGTGGACCATACTCAGATATGGCCCATGACCGATAAATGCTTTCTCCACGCTTTGCTCTGGAAACAGGGGAGCGACTGGTTAGTTGGGGTCAACGAACTACCAAGAGCGAAATTCGTGTTGTAGCAAGGGCGCATTTTCAGGTATCAATTGCGCCCGATGATGAAGCAGAGAACACGGTTGAATAGGAATAGGGTGGTCTTCACCGATGGCAAAAGTCACTGTATCGAGTAGTTGATTCACCGCTTGTAGAATCTTACAAACTTCAAATTCTACTGGAGAGCGCGTCTCAGTATACCGCTCGCAGAGAGTGCGCGATGTCCCTTGATCTCCGCCCACATCAGTTAGATGTGGGAATCCCGCCACGGGATTTCAAGCTGAGCGGTCGCTCAGCTCTACGGTTTCAAGACGCATACGTTCCAAGCGTCGCCTGCTGGGTTTCAGCATCGGCTTGGCTGTCTTGTGGCCCGGTCAACGAGGCCCCATCCTCAGCCGAGTCATCGTCGTTCTCGTGTTCTCTAGAACGACTCTCTCCGCTGAGGTAGCGATCTGCGATGTTGAGTGCGGCGTTGATGTCCGCTTGATACTCTTCGACCCAACAAGCGTCGTTGGAGCATTTGAACGTCGCCTGTTGAGGCCGGGTTCCCATCTCACCGCACGCATGACACTCTTGAGAGGTATTCCGCGGGTCGACTGTCGCAACGGGGATCCCCCTTTCTACGGCTTTGTACGTGATCTGTGCGTGGAGTTTGGCGAATCCCCAGCCGTGAAGCCGGCGATTCATGTAGTCCCCGTAGTCCATCGACTCCTGGATGTAGGTGAGATCCTCGAGCACGAGAACCGGCGCCTCGACTGACTCGGCGTACTCCACCACTTCCATGGTGACGGTGTGGAGAATATCGTCGATTTGCGCCCACAACTCGTCGCCGAAGGTGTCTGCAATCCGTTCGCTCTCGCGACTTTGGAGTCGCCGCATCGTGGTGAAGTAGCGCTTGCGGAGGCGACGAACAGTCTTCCCTTCATCCGTCCAGAGCTCAGGGTTTGTCGGGGACCCGTGCTCGTCGCGGTGACACACCGTGACGAGACTTGCCTCACCGATATCGACGCCGATGGGTGTACGCTCTTCGGGGGGAACCTCGGAGTTGAGCGGGACGTCACGGGTCGCGATGAGATGGAAATACCACGTTCCCTCCTGCTTGAGCAAACGACCTTCCCCCACGGCTGCGTCGCCAGCAATCACTGCTTCAAGCCAGTCCCGCTGCTCAGGGTTCGGCTGTGCTGGTACCCAGAGGTGGTAGTCCTCGTGGTGTGGGATTTTGACGTACCACTCGATCGTGTTTTCGGGCTTGTGGTCGATCTTTACCCCCTCGTTCGTGAAGCGGACAGGGTGATCGTCACTGAGTTCATTTGCCCCATAGGTCGTCGTGAGCTGCGGGACGTACCGCTTCAGAGCGTTCTTTGCGTAACCGCTCAGCTGATAGTCACCCACGATGTCGTTCGCTTCCCCCAAGGTGGTACAATTGGCGTCGAAGGCCTCTTGGAGCGCCTGCTGGTAGGCCGCCCGCGTCTCACGGAGCTTCTCCCGCTTGTGAGCGTTCGGGTCTACCAGCTTCAGTTCCAGCGTTTTTGTGAGTTCAGTCACGACTCATCACCCTCTGATACTGACTGGTCGTCTTGGAGGGCCCACCAGCGCGCTGTCGAACTCGCCCGCATCTGGTTTGCCCCACGGAGACCGACGGTGACTGGTCCGCCCCGCACCCTTCTTGGGGGCGATAAACACTCTCCGACGCAATCCAGCCAAATTCCTCGTTGCGACGCCGCTCAGGACTCGAGCTGTGTATCGGCGTCCCCGCTGTGTGTCGGTTGGGTAAGCAGACTCACGTTCAGGAGGAGAGTTCTCGCTGCTTCGATCCGCTCCTGATCGGCGTCGTCGAGTCCGGCCGTCTCGATGCGCTTGAGATTGGTGAGTGAGCGATGCAGTCGATATCCGGGCGTGTTGCGTGGGTCCATGTGTAGCGCCTCGCCGATTCACGGCGCAGAGAAACCTCTCCGGCTGCGGGTAGCTGTCGGACTGGGCCTGCTCGTTAACCAACATTGGTGTGTTTCTGTGTCGCTATGTTGGTTAAGACGAGTCCTGACCCGCTTTGCTGGGTCCGTAGCGAGCCGAGCCACACACCCGACACTCCCAGATCGGTTGCCCCGTCCACGCTTCATCCGGGACCGACTCGTGGGTCTTGAACCGGTGGTCGGTTGCCCGTTCACAGTTTTGACAGTCGAGTTCCTGCGTCGTCGGTACCGACGACTCTTGCCGATCAGCCGCAGCCTCGCCAGTAGATTCGGTCAGCGCCATCGCTGGAACCAGCCACACCGCGTCGACGGCGTCGTCGAGGACCGCGTCGAGACGCGACGCGCCGCGGATGCCGTCCCCACGCTGGTCGTAGAGCCGCGTCGGGGCCTGCCCCTGCCGCTCCGACGCTCTCTGCCCGTGCCACCCAGTCCGGTTACGGGCGGCACTGAGAAGCCGCTCTCCCTCCGCTGACGACACCTGTACCGCGTCGGGGAGTGCGGGCCATTGCTCGGCCAGCTGGCGCGCCGGCGCCTCGTCGACGTCGTAGATGAGCGTGGAGTCGTCGACGGCCGGCTCCGCCCCGTTGGCGGAGAGGAGGTTCGCCGCGGCGCCGCCTTTCGCCACGGCGCCGTAGCACGTGGACGATTCGACGACCAGATGGACGATGCCGAGGCACGTCGTCGACGCTGCCTCGTCCGTGCGAGTGGCGTCACTCCCGAGATGGTTAGTGAGACAGAACCGGCATTTCGTCTGGCCGTCTGGGACTGGCGCCCCACAGGACCGGCATTCGTCGTCGGCCGTCGGCGCATCAGGGTAGCCATCAGAGTTCGTCGCAACGCGTTGCCGCCGGGGGGCACCCTCACACCCGTCGTCCAGCCTCGTGTCCGGAATGTGGGACGCCTCGCCGGTCGGCCGCAGTTCCTCGAAATCCAGATGGCGATCACGCATCGGTTGGTGTGGTTTGTCCCGGATTCGTATTTCAACGTCAGGGCCAGTAGTCCGCCCTGTCTCCCGTTTGAATATGGGCCATGAACTATCTCATGCGAACATCTTATACTTCATGAGCAAGTAGATGGGAGTAGCAACTGGGGTCCTTATGAGCAGTAACGACACCAAGCACGTGCAAACTGAACTGAACGAGGACGAATACGAACGCTTCCGGGAGTTCGCGCGAGAGCACGGGCTCTCGCTCAAGGAAGCCGGCCACGAGGCGCTTATCGAGTGGATCGAACGCCAGCAGCAGGCCGACCCGAACGACCCGGCGTTCACAGTCCTCGACGACCTCGAGGACGAATCGCTCTCAGCGTCGGCGGCGACGGATGCCCGCGAGGAAGACGATCTCGTCGAGGAGTGGGACGGCAGCGACGAATCGTTCACGCTCGCCGATGACCCATCTGCGCAATCCTGAATTCGGATGGCTGAACCAGTCGAAACCCCGATTGGGACGATCACGCCCGAGCATTTTCGCCCGGGGCACGTCCGCCATCAGGTCGTCGTCGGGCCGAAGTTCCTGTACGCATTATTCAACCCACAAGATCAGATGCACGCAGTCTCGCGGGCGTTCATGACCTTTGTCCGCGACGGCGACCTCCCCTATCGTCGCCTCATCGTCAACGACCACATCGTCGACGAGGCTGCAACCCGGCTGAAAAAGCAGGCGTCGATGCGGAACGCCGCGTCGTTCCTAACGACGCTCGACGAGAGTACGCTCTACCAGTTCGAATCCGTCTCCGAGGACGTTTTCGAGGAAGCCAAAGCAACGTTCGTTGAGTGGACGGATCTGGATGCGTCACTCACCGATTTCACTGTTGCAGCCCATATGGACGCCTTAGGGGTCGATCACATCCTTACGTACGACCGGCACTACGATGCGTTCGACGTGACAACGCTTCCGTATCGCAATCAGAGCTAGAGGTGCCAAGTATGTCCGAATCCCCGCAGGACGGCGTTCAGTCGTGGACTGAGTCGATGAGCGCCCGCGACCGCATTCGGGTGGTCGCCGAGACGCTTCGCGAACCCCGGTCGGTCAACTGGATCAGCGAGCAGGCCGACGCCGCCTGGAGCACGACCAACGAGGAACTCCAGAATCTCGTCGACCAGGGCCAGCTGCGTCGCGTCGAAGCCGGCGAAACCACGCGCTATCTACCGGACTACACGCGCCTGCTCTTCGAGGAAATCCGCACGCTCATCGAGGAGAACACCCGCGAAGAGCTACGCAACGAACTGGCGGCGATCACCGAGGAGATCGAGGGATGGCAGGCGACCTACGACGTCGAGACGTGGGAGGAGCTCGAACAGTCGCTCGCCGACGGCGACCTCGCAAGTGCCGAGCTCCGCGAGCGCCGCGACGTCATCGCGTTCTGGCGTGAGAACGAGGAGGATCGCCGCCTCATCAAGCACGCACTGGAACTCTACTCAGACGTCGAAGCCGCCCGCGAACAGCGGATCAACGTGGGTGACCGCGACACAAACTAATTTTCTCGATCGTCGAACGTGCGGGCGTCATCGAGGGCGACACAGCTACTTGCAAGACTGCTCATCCGTCTTTCCCCGGAGTTCGACCGCGGCCTTCTCGAAGTGTTCCGCGAGGAACGGCGTTCCCGACGTCGCCCGCTCGTTGAAGAATTCGCCGGCGTCAGTGACCGCATCAGCGTCGCGCTCCGCGGTCGCGACACAGTCGACATACCCGTCGAGTGCCCGACTGAACGCACGCGAGAAGTGGTCGTACGCGCCGTCGACGCGCTCCATGTTGTCGTCGAGGGACTCGACGAGTGCCCGGTAGACGGTCGCTGCCGATGCGTATCGTCCCTGCTCGCGGTACTCGTTCGCGAGATCGAACCACTGCGTGAAGTCGATCGGCTCGAAGACGACGTGGTACTCAGGGTTCGTCTCTTCGAACCGCCGGTCGATCGCGGTGCGAAGCTCGTCAACTGACTGTCTCGTCGACTCGCCGACGCGGGCGAGAAACCGTTCGCGGAGATCCGCATCGGCCGCGAGTTCGTCACGCAGGAACGCGCGGAGTTCGTCGGCGTCGGCGCCGTCGAGTACGGCGTCGAGTTGATCGCCGTCGTCCGGCGGTAGGTCGTCGACACACCGAAGCAACACGGCGACGACGTGCTTGCATGCTCCCGGCCCGTCGTACGGACAGTCGCACCACGGGGCAAACCCGTCGGTGGCGAGGTCAACACGGATATCGTACTGACGGCTGCCACTCACGACGGCGGTGACGGTGGTGTCGACGCGGTGAATCTCGTGGATTCGTCCATCAGCGAGGTATCGTTCGCCGCGTTCGAAGACTGCGTCCGTGCAGACATCTCGAACTGTGTCCTCAGTTACGTCCATCCTTACGGTGGGTTTGACGCACTATTCAGCCGATCCAGTGCATCATCCTCGTACGCTGCCCGCCACATCGCATGGACGGCACGCGCCACGAGTGAGACCTCGGTTACGTCGATGCAGGACGATTCGGCGGCCGTCGTCGCAGCCTCGGGCGGCGGGTGGAAATGGGTCTCGGGAGAGTGTGTATTCGGGTGGCGATCGAAGCGCCAGTTGACGTCGTCGCTATCGACGTAGTGGAACGAATACATTCCGAGCTCGCTCCATTGGATATCGAGCCGAACGCTCTCGGCGTCGCCCACCCCATCGCTGAGACTGATCTGCAGTTCTGTGGGGTCGACGACGTCGTCGTACGCCGTGGCGTCGACGAGCGGTTCGAGGTCGAGCCAGAGGTCACGAATCCGCTGGAGCGCCGGAAGATAGATCGGCCCGAACTCACCGGCACGATCGTCGCCGGTCATACGGCGAGCTGGTGGCTCGCCTCGTCGTAGGCGAGTGCGGCTTGCGCGACGGCGAGATTCTGCCGCGTCGTGCGCCACGCCGTGAGATCGTCCCAGCCGTCCGTCTCGTCGGCGTCGAGTTGCTGGGCGAGTTCCTCCGGTGACACCACGTCGTACCGGTCTTCGTAGCGCCGGATCTCGGCCTTCATGTCTTGAATACTGTCGAGCAGCTCCGGCCGATCGACTTCCTCACGCAGCTCGCGGATTTGGGACATCAACACCCGGTCGCTGTTGCGCTTGTACAGCGTCGTTTGACCGTCCTGTTCCGTCTCGGCGAACCCGGTGTTCACGAGCGCCTTGCAGTGGCGACGCGCCGTCGGCTCGCTCACGAGGGCCCGGTCGGCGATCTCGGCGGCCGACTGCCCGTCGTGGGTCTGTTCGACGATTTCGTACACTCGCTCAAACGGCGTGGTGTCGTCTTGCCAGTCCGCTTTGACCTGCTCGTTGACGTCGTCCCCCGTCTCGGCCATACTGGGTGCTACGTATTGTGCCCTAAATAGTTTTCTGAGGAAACTATTCTTTCTTTCAAACGGTTGTGGCTGCGCGCGCAGCGAAGTCCTCGTGAGCATCGCGAACGAGGGCACGTGAGACGAGCGAAAAGCGAGTCTCACGCAGCGAGCACGGAGCGGAGGGCGGGGCGGTGGGGCTTGGGCCGGCCCGGGATCCAGCAAAAAATGAGGGCCGCTGTTTTCCCGACACATTCTCCTGCTACGGATGCCGTCTTGAACACCGTGATTACCCGGTAGAAACGCAACTATTGGTGAGCAGGGAGGCTCTGAGAATCCTTTGACATCCTCGGCTCTGTTGAAATCCTCAGAGAGTTACAGGTTCGTCCTGTAATTCGACGAGATGAGCACCCTCCCAAAGTCACAGTTACTCCGATTTACAGAGAAGGCGATCAATCTGGCACGCCGAGCGGTTTCTCGATACTCTTCAAAATTCTCCAAACATCGTTATACACTCCCACAGCACGTTGTTCTGCTGTGCCTCAAAGTTCGGAAGAATACGACCTATCGTGGCCTGCTTGACGAGTTGATCGAGATGCCACGCATCCGTCGTGTTCTTGGCTTAGTCGAACTTCCCACGCCATCAACGCTCTGTAAAGCGTTCAATCGGCTTGATATGGCCGTATGGCGTGTCTTATTGACCCTCTCAGCGACGCTACTTCCGACAAGTGGCGTCGTTGGAGTCGATGCGTCAGGATTCGATCGTAGTCACGCCTCGAAACACTACACGAAACGAGCCGAACTCACGATTCAGCAACTCAAAGTGACTCTACTGGCCGATACGAGGGTGAACGCAATTATCGATTTACACGTGACGACGACACGAAAACACGATAGCCAGATTGCTCCGTCGTTGATCAAGCGCAATCTCGAGCATATTGACGTCCTGCTCGGTGACAAAGGGTACGACGACCAGAAAATCAGACGACTTGCCCGTCAACACGACGTTCGTCCACTGATTAAGCACCGTGAGTTTACATCGCTCCACAAGGCATGGAACGCACGCTTAGAGGCTAATCTCTACGGCCAACGAAGTCAATCCGAAACCGTCAATTCAACACTCAAGCGGAAGTACGGTGCGTTCGTCCGCTCACGACGATGGTGGAAGCAATTCCGTGAGCTCACCATCGCCTGTCTCATTCACAATCTTGACCGATCACTCTGACCGGTCAAGATAGTTTCCACACACTGTTCAGTCCAGACTATTATCGGACAGTCACGAGACCCGCGAGAACGAGTAATGCACTATACGAAATCCCTAACAGCGGGGTGCTGAGACTGGAGGTCGAATCAATTGTGAGCCAGAGCGCAGTACCCAAGCAACTGAGCGCGACGAGTGAGCTGAAGATTTCGATACGACGTGGCTTGGCAGTCCCAGTACGGAATCGGCTATACAGAGCGTGTCCAAGCACAGCGATAGGGAAGACGCCTGCGACCACGACCGCGAAATGAACTGCAACCACGCCTGCCATGTTGAGTGCTGGTATAATGTCTCTCATAAGTGTCCCAAGAGCGTATACTCCGAGCAACCCCACCAAGAGAACCGCAAGGGAACGTTCGACGCTACTGGCCGACGGACGCGGGAAGCGGGAAACCGTCTTACCCATGCTAAACTCTCTCGTCCAAAGCGTCATAAAGTCACCGTCAAGAAGCCGAGATACTCTATTGAATAGTTCGCAGTCCTCATCGGCCAACTGTTTCAGGCAAGAATATACCTAATGAATAGGATTTCAACAGAGCCACATCCTCCTATTCCTGAAGAAGTGGACGTTGGGGAAGTGTTAACCAACAAACCCGTGATTTTGCGTTTGTACTGCTGGTTAAACCAACGACAGTGATCCTGAGTTCGAAGGCCAATACCGCCCTACTCCACGACGGAAAGCAACGTGTCACGATGATTCCGTACTGTCTCGACCGTCACCCCTGCCGCCGCCGCCGCGGCAGCTTGCGTCAACGGCGCGTCGTGGGCACACGCCGCCATGTACAGGCAGGCGGCAGCGAATCCCGCTGGATGTACGCCAGTCGTGACGCCGGCATCGACGGCCTGCGCAGCAAGCGTCTTCGCCCGACGTCGAACGACGTCGGTACAGCCGAGGTCGGAGGCGAGCCGTGGGACGAACTGTGTCGGTCGTACTGGCGGCGTCGGGAGGCCCAGCTCCTCGTTGAGCACGGTGTAGGCGTTCTCGACACGATCCTGCGGAACTTGTGCCATCGGCGCCACGTCAGCGATGAGCCACGATTGTCCGTTGCACCGACAGGCGCCGAAGACGCTCGCGGCGGCCATCGCCTCGATGGACCGCCCTTTGAGGAGTCGTTCGTTCTGTGCCGTCCGGAACAGCTGGCACGCCTGGTCACGTACTGAATCCGCGAGCCCGAGTGCACTTGCGATCCGCCGGATCTCCGTGAGGCCGTGCCCGAGGTTGCGCTCCTGCTTTGATCGCCAGCGTCCCCGGGACTGCTCGCGACGCATCCGCGCAAGGCGCCGCCGCTTCTGGCTCGAGGCGTCAGTATCCGTCGCGCCTCGTCCGGTGCCGATTACCGTCGATAGTCCGCGGTCGTGCCGTGCTGGAGTGAGTGGTGCCCCTGTTCGCTTTGCCGAATCGTCGTCGCCGTACCACTCCGGTCCGCGGTCGATCGACTGCTCGTCGATGACGAGTCCGCAATCTGCACACACCGTTTCGGCTGCATTCGTTCGTACCGGGCCCCCACACTCGGGACACGGCTCAGTTGTACCACGCTGGACATCTTCGTCGAACGTACGCTCGTAGGGTTCACTCGTCGTCATCGGTCTCACCTGATTGAGGGTACGCCAGTTCGGCGCGCCCCGCACCCCTCGTGGGGGAAACAAACCTGGTCGCGCACCCCTTCCCGCGGTTTGAGGGATAAATCTCAGACCCGATCTCGAGGTCGTGGCTGCGCGCGCAGCGGAGCCCTCGTGAGCACCGCGAACGAGGGCACGTGAGACGAGCAATAGCGAGTCTCACGGAGCGAGCACGGAGCGGAGGGTGGGGCGGTGGGGTCTGGGTCGGTCCGGCACACAGCAAAAAAAAAGAAGACAGCTCCGACTGGCTATGCTTCCCACCACCGGCCGCGCTCCGGGAAGTGGATGATGCTCCACCCCGTCACGGCCACCGAGATCCGGCCCTCGTACCAGTTCGTGGCCGCTTCGTGGATGCGCACCGTCTCGCCTTCCTCGATCCACGGCGCGTCCGATGCCTTCCAGATCGTCACCTTCGTTTGCCCGCTCTCGTCCGCGATCAGCCCGACTTGCTGGATGGCCGGTGAATCACTGTCCCAGAGGGTCTTCACACGGCCTTCGATCGTGACGGTACCGCGATCGACATCCTCGAGAGCGTCGATGGGCACGGTGCCCCCTGGGGCCGTCTGCAACTCCTCGAACACCCGCACGACCGCACTCGTCATGTCCGTGCCGTCGACGACCGCTTCGGCCAGGCGTCGACTGATCGCCGCACGCGACCAGCCATCCACCCGCGTCGCGAGTCGGTCCGCTTCCGTGTTCACCGTCGCCAGTTCATCCTGGGAGAGTGCCGCTCGGGGATCATTCCGTTCGGGGTCGGCCATCGGGTCCACGCTCGCGGCCCGCTTCTGGAACTCCCGCCGGCGCTGCTTGCTCCCTTCAGCGGCGACCTCACGCGTGCGTTGCTCACGACCATCCTGCGTCCCGAGTTCGGCTTGGGCACTGATACGCTCCAGTTCGGCTTCCCGCGCCCGAATGCGCTCCTCCTGTTCGAGGGTGACACCGTGAATCCGATCTTCGCTCGTGTCCGCGATCCCGTCCGGGTGGTTCGCATCCACCTTCGCCTGCGTCTCCTGCTCGACCGCGGCCTCGAACTCCGGCGTCTCGTCGACGACCGGGAAGCCGTCCTCATCGACCGCCTGACCGCCCGCTTTTTCGAATGCCTGTTCATCGACCGTAACGACCTTCTGACTCGAGTTGTTACTAGACATTGGTACTCACTTGTACCGTTGAAGGCGCTCAGCGCCCGACACCGCGATGCTGCTACATCGCGGTTTTCAGACGACACCGACCGACAGACCCATCTGCGCGCTCTCGCTCGCGCCTTCGCGAGCGCCCTCCCGGGCGCGAGCGAGAGCGCGCCTGCATGAGGTGGCCCCAACCAGCACCGCGCGCCGACCCGCCCGGAGCGAGCGGCCAGCGCATTCCCCGTTCGCCGCGACGCAACCACGTCCGTCGCGGTCGGCTTTGCCGAGGTCCGGAGGACCCGAACGGGTGAAGCGCTGGCGTCGAGGGCACATCCATTTTAGCCCGGAACGGGCGCGGGCGGTGCGGAAAGCGCCCGCACGCCCGGAATGGTCGGTCGCGAGCGACGCGGAGGGCGGCAGCGGCGAGCGGGGCGGGCCGGTACGGACACACCTGCCCAGCCGGCTACGTCGCTCGGTGAGCCATCTACCGTCCTGGCGGACTCAGAAAGGGCGCGGCCGCCTCGGTCGCCCCCCGACCCCGCAAGCACCGCAGGCACGAGGCGCACAGCGGCGTTCTCGTGAGCGCAGCGAACGAGAGCCAGCGAGACGTAGTCTCGCGCGGTCGCGGGACGTCGAGCGGCCGAGGGCTTTCTACTTCCCGACCTGCGTTTCAGCTGGTCTTGGTACCGCCCAAGAATTTCCTACTCCTGTGCAGCGCTGGCGTCGACAACATGCCCCGTGAAAAGCACCGTCCCGGTTGATCGGTCCCGAATCACGAAGAGGAACGGACGGTTTGCGTCGAGTACCGTCGGCGGACGCGACACGAGATTTATCACCGATCCCGTCGCCGCTGCGGCTTCGGTCCCCTGCTCGTCAACGCTGACGGAAGTGTCGTGGTACACTTGGTCGACGAAGAGGTTGCCACCGGTCTCCGACAGATCGGCCATTCGCGAGAAGTCCGCCGCATCCGGGTCGAACGCGTCGGGCATGCCCATCGCCTCCAGAGATCTCTCAAGCTTACACTCCGAATTGAACTCGAACCGCGGGAGGTTGACGTAGCCACGCTGCGGTTCGAGCGCGTCGACGATCCGACCGAGTCGCTCGATGTCGAATGTTCGTTCGTAGGCTTCGAACTCCCCAGCGGGTGGGACGACGATGAGCATTCCCGTCGTCCCGCCGACGTACGGTAGTTCGACGGCCTGGGCGCCGTCGATGGTCGCCGCCGGGACCTGGACGTCTTGGGACATCATCTGGACCGTGCTCGTCGAGCCATCGAGCGCGGTGAAGTTAGCCGGCTCAGTTTGGTCCTCGTCGAACGGGTGGCGCCAGTTCGCCATGAAGTAGATGGCGTTCGTCAGGACGAGCACGGTCTGGGACGTGATCGATCCCGCTGGAAGCAGCTCCTCGATCCGATTGTCGGTCTGATCGGCGATCCACGCGTTGATCGCCTCGCGGACACCGTCCGGGTTCTCAACGAAGTCGACCTGGTTGAGGCCGCCGCCGTAGTGGTTCTCGAGCGTGGTCAGGTATTCGTCCCGGAACGGAAATCCCTCTTGGCCCCAGATGGCGTTGACGAGTGAGAGCTGGAAGGGAACGGGATCGTCGGCTTCGTCGTAGTCTGACGGGATATCGTCCTCCTCGAGGTTCTTACCGCGATCAGACAGCGTTCGCTGGAGTTCGTTGAACGCCGCATGGAGCTGTTCGTCGTCGAGTGTGTAGCCGAGGGACTCCCGCATCTGCTCGCGAGTGGTTCCGCCGGCACCAGCGTACGTCATCGCCAGCGCAACTGTGGCACTGATCGGCGAGACCATCAGGTTCTCGGCGTCATCAGCTGTCCGAAGTTCGTCGAACAGGTTCAACGCGAACGCGTTTGTTCCAGTAACCAACTCATCGAGGGTGGCGTCCTCGACATCCGGCTGGAGGGCAGGCGTCGACGGTGTGCTCGCGCTGAGGTCTGCTTGCGACGTCGCTGGTGCTGTACAACCCGCGAGGGCACCGGCGATGAGGGCGCTTGAGACGGAGAGATATTGACGGCGATCCATACTCGTCGGATTCAGACGGTGATGTCGAGTATCTTCTGGAAGCACAAACCAATCTTTGAGCGACTTCTTCAAGCGCCGGCGGCGGGGCGGGATATTCGACATCGCCACCCGACGATCGGTTACGCGCCGAGGCGCTGGAGCAATTGCGTGACGTAGGGGCTGTGCTCCCAGCTCCGATGCGGGCTGATCGTCGTGATCAGCGTTCGAGCCGCTTCGTGAGTCAGATGGCCGTTTCGAGCGTAGTCGACGATGAGCCGCGGCGTCGGGGTGATCCGTGGCCCCTCCAGTACAGCGTGAATCAGGGGGAAGTTCGTCCCGCCGAACTCGTCGGTGAGAAACCCGTCGACGGCGAGCGCGTTCGCGAGAACGATGCCGTCGGTTTCACCGTTGTCGAGGCCGAACGTCGGCCGCGAGTCTGGTGTCTCCTCGCGTTCGTAGGGATCCTCGACTGTGTAGTGGCCACGGGCCGCGAGGACGTTGTTCGCAGCCGCCGCGTGGATGTCCTGATACTGCGTGATGTCGCGGAGCTCCGCGACCACTTCTGGCGGCACGAACACCTCACACGAGGTGAGGAGATACTGGAACGGATCCGGAACGTCCGCGTCGACGGCCGCGTCTGCACGAGGGACGGCGAGACTGACCAGTGCACTGGTGTCGGCAACGACCGTTCGCAGTCGCCGACCGCTCATCGCTCGTCATCGGCTGCGGTGTCGACCGTCGTCGCGTCGCCATCGTAGACGTCGACGTCGTCGGGGGCCGCGAGATCGAGTGGCTCGTCTTCGAGGTCCGCTTTGAGGAGGCGGAGCCGCTGGGCCGATTCGGCGCCGACTAACTGCTTGACCGTCTCGAACTCGAGTTGGTCGTCGTAGTACTTCGTCGCGACCAGCTCCTGGAACGTCTCACTATCGGTGGTGTCCTCGATGTACTCGCGGATGGCCTCGACAAGCAGATCCGTTCGGTCCGTGTCGAAGAGCTCCGCGATCGCATCCAGCCGGTCGACGAGATACTCTGGCGACTGGAAATGGACCCGTCGCGGATCATCACTTGCGCTCATTCTATGTGCACGTTCTGCACATAGAGTGATAACAGTTTCGGCGTTTGCACAGAGCTTACACATCGGAGCCCTGACGGGACCGTCCCGCCAGTCTCAGCCGTCGTCCTGTGCGTTCAGCTCCTCGAGGAACCAGCTGGCTACCGTCCCAATCCGAACGCCGTCGACATTACGCATCTCAAGACCGTTCGTGGCGGTTCGGAACGGTTCGTTGTCGACGAGGATACGGTGGATGACTGTGCGGACGGGATCGGTCCCGTAGGTATCGATAACGGTCGCCATCGTCCTGTCGAAATGGGCATCCTCGTGCTCCGTTCGCGGGTTCTGCGCCCGGTGGACTACGAGGTCGATCACATCGTCGACCGATGCGTGGTCAGGATCCCCGGTTTGCTCACGAACGTCATAGCGGGGCTCTGTATCAGACATATCCAGTCACTCAGTGGCATTGGCGTCCGTATCAGTCGTCACTGGGTCGGCTCTTCGTTGCCGGCGGGCCTCTGTAAGGAGCTCCTCGAGCGTTGCGACCTGATCGATCTCCGCGAGCTCATCGGTGATCTCGTCGATGAGTGCGGCTCGCTCGACGGCAGTCTCGTCGCCGGCGGTCGTGTCGATCGATGCGACGCGAAGCGCCCGCGTTTCGTGCCAGCCGCAGTCCCAACAGTCTCGGATCACCTCGATATGCTCGTCCTCTTCCGCTGCGAGGACGGCGTCGGACAGCGATGTCGAAAGCGGCCGGTCCGGTCCGACCTCGAGAGTGACGGGGGACCCGCACGCGGGGCAGTCCATAGGTATACTGAGGAGCCCTCACCTGTTGAATATAGTGGACCTACCGCCGTGGTCGCCGTGCCACTCGTGTCGACGACTGCTCGGTGCGTCAGTCCGTGACGAGATGCTCCTCGAGATCGTGCGTCCAGTACGTCGCGAGTCCGCCCGGACTACAGTGGGCGCACAGCTGTATCGGGCCTTCCAGATGCCCCAGTTCGACCCGGAACCGGGTGAGTGCCGCGAGCATGTCGACGACCAGCCCACAGCCGTCACAGGCGACGTGATCGCGCTCATCGGGATTCGGCTCCGTCTGGATCGCGCACTCGACGCAGATTGAGTGGGTGACCCGTTCATCCTGCCCCCAGGTGTGGGCCTCGCCAGTCTCGGTACCGGGCGGCGCGTCGCAGAACGCGCAGCCAGTGAATGCTGATCAGCAGGGGAGACCAGAATATCCGTATAGCTTCTCTGCATAGAGGAGAGTATGCCAAGCAAACCTCGTTTCGAACTCTATACTGACGGTGCTGGTGAGTGGCGATGGCGGCTTGTCGCGACCAACGAAGAGATAATCGCCACCAGCGGCGAAGGGTACGTGTCGAAACAGGGAGCCAAACGTGGGATTGAGAGCGTCAGGCAGGCAGTTCCGAAGGCGGAGGTACAGGACCGATCCTGACGTTCTCTCGAGGCTCGCTTACACCCAATATCGATGATAATGGCCTGTATTGGGCTTCTATCGTCTAAATCTCCACTATCGCTCAGTTTAGAAGAAATCAACGAGAGCGGTCTTCTATCGTCCGAATACATCCGTCTCAAGGACAGTGCGCGTTTTATCTGTTCTTCGCCGAACTGTCGAGTAGAAGATGATCAGCGGACTATCTCTCGTTCCCGCGGAACACACGTTGCACGGGGTAGTGTCATGAACCCACTTCTCGTTGCGACCGCTTTAGTTGTCGTCTCGACGGGCGTTATCTGGAAAGGGAGTGAAGTGCTGGAGACCGCTGCCGAACGCCTCAGTAAGCACTACGGGCTTCCGGTCGCCGTCCACGGGGCGGTTGTCGTCGCTGTCGGATCGAGTTTTCCGGAATTAACGTCGGTCGTAATCAGCACGCTACTCCATGGAGAGTTTTCCCTCGGCGTCGGCGCCATCGTCGGGAGTGCTGTGTTCAATCTCCTCGTCATTCCGGCGCTTTCGACACTCTTCAGCGATGGTCTCGAATCGACGCGCGATCTCGTGCATAAGGACGCACAGTTCTACATCATCAGCGTACTCGTCCTGTTCATTACGTTCGCGCTTGGCGCAACCTACGTCCCAGCGGGGACGAATCAAGCGGCTGTGCTGACACCGGCGCTTGCCATTTTTCCCTTACTCACCTACGGCGTATATGTGTTCTTGCACTATCAAGACATCCAAGAACACACACACGAAGATGAGATCGACGTCAAGCCTGGCCGTGAGTGGGGCCGACTCTTCGTATCACTGGCACTTATCGGAATCGGCGTCGAGGGGATCGTACGCGGCGCGCTCGATTTCGGTGCCATCTTCGATACGCCCTCGTTCTTCTGGGGGCTGACGGTCATCGCCGTTGCGACCAGCCTCCCTGATACGTTTGTCAGCGTTCGGGCGGCGAGACGGGACTCGAGTGTTACCAGCCTCACGAACGTACTCGGGAGCAATACGTTCAATCTCCTCGTTGCGATCCCCGTCGGCGTGCTCATCGCTGGCACGACGACCGTCAATTTTCTCATCGCGGTCCCGCTGATGGCGTTTCTCGGAATCGCGACGCTCGTGTTTATGATCTTCGCCAGAACGGGCCTTGAGATCTCGAACCCGGAAGCGTACGGCTTCCTTGCGCTGTATGCGGTGTTTCTGGTCTGGATGGGGTTGGAAACTGCCGGTATCACACAGAGTGTTCGTGGATTGTAGGAGGACGGCGAGACACGCTCGCTATGCGATGCCACTCCAGAATAGCTGAATCAGACAAAGCGAGCGGACGACAGTGAACGGTTGCTGCATCACTCGTCCTCTCCATCGGCGTCGCGACCGGCCGTCCAGCCGCGATGGAAGACGGCCAGCTGTGTCGTCGAGTCGAACGCCGTGCCGCTCGGTTCGTGAACCAGAACGTGGTCCTCGGGAACCGGAGTGACGACGGCCGCGTCGATGAGGTTGCTGACCAGGCGTTGGGCCGTCGTGTCGTCGACGTCCGCCGTGTCGACGCTGGTGGCGTCGCGGTCCTGGGCGAGCTGTTCCTTCTCGAACCGTTCGTAGTCGCGACTCGTGTCGTCGTGAGGATCGGGACCCGGCATGGTGCGTCACGCAGCGCACGCTGTTGCGCGCTGTACGCCTCCTGGCGCCGACAAACAGTTCATGGCGTACAGATTCGGCACCTCCTCGGATCGCCCGGCCGCCAGGATACACTCACTCGAGGAGTCGGGCGGTGGGTGGGGGCGAGGGAGTGGATCCAGCCCCAGAGTTAACCAACACGGTGTCGGTATCGGTTCGGAATGTTGGTTAAGTCTAGCCACTACGGCGTTCGGAGCTCTCGAACTGGCGTTACGACGAAGGTATCTGGCTCGCTGGCTGCTTCTTCACCTGCCCGCTCCGCCCGTGTCGCGGGCGACTGCGTGAGCTGGGTGAGGAGCTCGTCGCGAACGGTTCGTCGAGGGACGGTGGTCTCGTGCCAGCCCAGCCGGTCGTCGAAGTGCCGCTTCTGGAACTGCTCGCCGACGCCGTCGACGACTCTAGATAATCGACGGATGAAGCGGATTCCCGATATGTGGGAATCCGCCACGAACTCATAGATGTGACACGGCCTACCTTGGTGGAAGGGCGCAACTGACACCACAGCGCCCCGCCGCATCAATGACCCCACCACTCACCGTCACGGATGACGAGCAGGAGCGCGACCGCGAGCCCACCGCGGCCCCGAGTGAGGAAGCCACTGACTGCCCGGAGTGCGACGGCCGGATCACCACGCAAGAGGATCGCGGTGAACGCCTCTGTGAAGACTGTGGACTCGTCCTCAAGGAAGACTCGATCGACCACGGCCCCGACTGGCGATCGTTTTCCAACGATGAGACCGACCGGCGCCGCATCGGCGCACCCGTGACGGAACTGCTCCACGACAAGGGGTTGAGCACGACCATCGGGTGGCGGGACAAGGACGCCTACGGGAATACGCTCTCCTCGAAGAAGCGTGAGCGTATCCACCGACTCCGGACGTGGGACGAACGGTTCCGCACGAAATCCTCACAGGAGCGCAATCTCAAGCAGGCGCTCGCGGAGATTGAGCGGATGGCTTCGGCCCTCGGGCTCGCCGATCCACCCCGTGAGACGGCGGCGGTGCTCTACCGCCGCGCCGTCGAGGAGGGTCTCCTCCCCGGCCGGTCGATCGAGTCGATGGCGACAGCCAGCCTCTACGCGGCGGCCCGACAGCACGACATGCCGCGGGCGCTTGCGGCGTTCGACTCGGTCAGCCGGGTCGAGAAACTCGAGATCCAGCGGGCCTACCGATATCTCTCGCAGGAGTTGGGACTGTCGATCGAGCCGGCCGACCCGGTTCAATACCTCCGGCAGTACGTCTCGGACGCCGACGTGAGCAGCGAGGTCGAACGGCTCGCACGGGATCTACTCGAAACCGGGAAGGAACAGGGCGTCCACAGTGGGAAGAGCCCGCCCGGACTGGCGGGCGCAGCCATCTACGCCGCGGCACAATTGGCCAATGAACAGATCACACAGGCGATCGTCAGCCAGGCGGCCGGCGTGAGCGAGGTCACGATCCGCAATCGCTACCAAGAGCTACTGGAGGTGTACGGTGAGCACCGTGCGTGACGAGTCCCACCACGAACTCGAAGCGGCGATCCTCCAGGCTATCGATGACCGCCCGCCGGTCCACCTGATCGACCTCGCCGACGCCGTCGACGAGGATCCGATCGCGGTCGAGCGCGCCTGCACGCAACTCGACGAAGACGGGTATATCCGTCCGGCCCCACAGGGTCTCTACACGCTGACCGATGCAGGCCGACGGCGACTCGCGGACCGGCGCTGAGAACTGCCGGCCAGTCCGACTGCCCCTTCGCTGCGGGCGTGGACGCCGAGAACGCGGCAATCAACCCGACGACGACGTGACTGATGACGGATAGGAATCCAGCACGCGACGACGCCGGCCCTGCGGTACAGGACGTTCTCAGGGCGCTGGACGACGAGGCGTGCCGGACGATACTGGCCGAACTCTCCGAACCAATGACAGCAAACGACCTGAGTGACAGTTGTGACATCCCCAAATCGACCCTGTACCGGAAGCTGGACCTGTTGAGTCAGGCGGCGCTCGTCCACGAGCGGAGTCAGATCGGTGCTGACGGCGGCCGGCGAACACGCTACGAGCGGGACATCTCCGCGGTCACGATCTCGATCGAGGACGACGACACGTTCGCAGTGTCGATGGACCGGGAGTCACAGAGCGCCGACGAACGACTGGCCGATCTCTGGTCGGACATGGGTGACGAGCTATGAGCATGATGGTCGACACGGCGATTATCGTGCTGAAGACGATCATCCTGCTGCTGGGCAGCGGTGTGACCCTGATCGCGCTCCGAGCCTTCCGCCGGACTGGTGAGCCGGCGCTCCGAGCGCTCGCGGTCGGGTTCGGAACCATCACGCTCGGGGCGTTCCTCGCCGGTGTCGCTCACCAGTTCGTCGGGCTTACACTCAAGCAGGGGATCGTGATCAATAGCTTGCTCGTCGCGACGGGGCTGGCGGTGATCCTCTACTCACTATATGTTCAGCGGTAGGAACGGGACGCGACGGCCGGGACGATACCCTCCTGTTACGAAGCAAGACCTCTGTTGCACCTCCAATCGGTAATAGATTTGGCGTAGGTCAGTAAGTAGCGAAACTGTACTTACCGACTATCTCTAAATCTGTCAGGAGTAAGGGTTTCAACAGAGCAGCGATGGCAGGATTGCCGAGTCGCTACATGCTGCTTGCTTCAGGACTCGTCGACGTCGAGTGTGTCGAGTCCCGCCCCGGCTTCCTCGATCTCGTAGTGCTCGTGGACGACGGGCCGGCGCGCTTGGAGGACCATCTCTGCAGCCAGCGGCGAGATGTCGAGGTCTTCGGCCATCAGCCGGTGGGTCACCTCACCACGCTCCCGAGCAACCGCGTAGGTAAGCGCCGTCGCGAGGCCGGCGACGCCGTGGCGGTCGATGTAGATGTCGATGTCGGGGTCCGTCTCGCGGCGGCCGACGGCGTCGATGAGAGCCGGCGTGATCGTGTACTCACGGTCGCCCGCGGCGGTCGTCACGGTCAGGTCGATCTCCCGGGCAGCATACTGCCGAGGCTGCTCGTCGTCGGTGACGGGAGGACCGTTCGAGCGGTGGCAGCAACAGATGGGACGGAGCGGTGGTCCTTCGAAACGCGAGACTGGAACTTCACTGATGTCGTTTTGGGCGGGATTAATGCCGCGCCGACGGTTGCGAACGGCGCCGTCCTCGTGGCGACGAACGCCGGCGACGTGTACGCACTCGGGAACGAATAGGCGGGTCGGGGAATGCCTCGAGAAGGACGAATTCCCTGGCAACAATTCGAGAGTCGAGGATCACACTGCTCCCGGTATCGCTATTGGCAGTACCTAATCCGGTCAGGAAGAAGAGATGTAGTCGACCAGCTGGCTCGCCACATCCTCGGTGCGGTCGTCGACGAGAGAGGTCGGGTAGTGCTCGACGTCAGCCGCACTGTTGAGGGTCACAAGCGACCACGGGAGGGCATGACTTCGTTCACCGAGTGGCTCGCCCTCGTAATCATCGTCCCGGAGTGTGAGTGATTCCTCGTGATAGGTCTTCGTTGAGAGGAGGATTGTGATGAGCTGGGTCCCGTGGTTCGGGAGTTGCGGGGTTCCAAGCATGAGCATCGGACGACCCTTCTCTGAGAGCGGATCACTCGCCCAGACGATGTCGCCGCGTTCCAGATCCCCGAACGCCGTCACTGCACGTCCTCCATCTCGTCGGTTTGGAGTTCCGCAAGACGCTCATCACCGTACTGTTCGTCTGCAGTCTTGTGTTGTCGGTGGAGCCGGTAGGCCGACTGGAGCCGTTCCTTGTCGTCCGTGATTGCCCAGTACGGGCGCTTGTGCCGGACGAGCCCTCGTTCCTTCAGGCGCGAGAGAATCGCGCTGACAGCGTCCGTTTCCAACCCGAGTCGCTCGGCGATCGTCGCTGCCTTCCACGCCCGGTCGTCATGCTCGTCGAGGAACAGTACGATCCGCTCGGTGTCGTTCCGCTCCTCGAAGTCGTCGGCGTCGGTGTCCTCGAACTCGTCGATATCGATAGTGCCGCTCGACATAGGCTGTTGTTGGAACATAGCTGTTTGGCACATTTGTTACTTGGGGCGGAGGGTTTCCATACCGAGAGGTGGGGAATGGGCTCACTCCACCGGCATCTTGACCAGGGGGTCTTCGAGATCGCGCGTCCAGTATGTCCCAAGCCCGCCTGGGCTACAGTGGGCGCACAACTGCAACGGGCCTTCTAGGTGCCCGAGTTCCACCCGGAATCGCGTGAGCGCTGCGAGCGTGTCGACAACCAGCCCACAGCCGTCACAGGCGACGTGATCGCACTCGTCGGGATCCGGCTCCGTCTGGATCGCACAGTCGACACAGATCGGATGGCTGACCCGTTCGTCCTGTCCCTAGGTATGGGCCTCGCCAGTCTCGGTACCGGGCGGGGCGTCGAAGAAAGCACATCCGTTGAGTTCTTGGCAGGTCCATGCAGGAATGTTCGCTTGCTTCCCCGACATCTTGCTTTCAGCGTCGCTCCGGTTCCTACTCCTGCCAGAAACGAAGGCTACCGCGCGAAACGGTTAGTGTGACAGCACACTAATCATCCCGCTCTCCCCGACCGAACAGCTCTGGAAGGGAAGACTACTGCCGCCGGAACACCCTATAGCGACCTCTCATCCGGGCCGGACTACTGTGTATCGAGTAGCCGTACCGGATGTGCGGGCCGGCGCGTGAGGAGTGCGTCGAGTTGCTCGAGACACGACGTCCCGCTGGCGACGACAGTACGGTCCGCGGTGTCTTCCGTGGTGAATTGATCGACGAGTGTCTCGCCAACGTCCACGCTGAGCTCGTAGTACTCGGACTTGTAGCCGAAGCTTCCAGCCATTCCACAACACTCCACGTCCGAGGTCGTCACGTCGAACCCGCAGTCTTCGAGCACCGCCACCGTGTACGGTTCGAGATCGAGCGTCCGCTGCTGACAGTGGCTGTGGTAGGCGATCCGCTCGTCGTCGCCGCCAGGGAGTACATCGATGTCCGCCCCGTTCTCTAGCAGGCCGTAGACGTACTCCATGAGTTCGTAGCTGTGCTCCTGCAGCGCGGCGTAGTCGTCTTCCGGAAGGAGCCGTTCGTACTCGCGGTGGAACATCGCGAGATCTGACGGCTCGATGACGACGACGTCGTGACCTGCCGCGATGGCGGGCGCGATCGCGTCGTAGACGGCGTTGGCGTTGGACTGGGCCGTCGACACCATCCCCTGTGAGAGCGGGGCGCGCCCGCTCTCGCCTGCGGGCGGAACGTCGACGCGGATGTCGAGCGCCTCGAGGACGCGGACGGCAGCCTTCCCGCGCTCCGTGCGCACGTAGTTCGTGTACGCGTCGGGGTAGAGCGCGACCTGTCGGCGTGCCTCGTCGCGACCGACGCGTGGCCCCCGCTTCTCGAACCACTCCACGAGTGATTCACGTTCGAACTCCGGG
Organism: Halolamina sp. CBA1230; assembly: GCF_002025255.2. Lineage (GTDB taxonomy): Archaea > Halobacteriota > Halobacteria > Halobacteriales > Haloferacaceae > Halolamina. The sequence continues at coordinate 172,582 of NZ_CP054589.1, read as the reverse complement.
AGTTCGCGGCGGCTGTCGACGCCGAGAGTTCGCTCCAGCAGCGAGCGCGCGGGACCGGTCCGTGCGGCCCAGTTCGAGAGCGGTGCGAACGCCGACCCGAGTTTCGCCAGCGTGTCGAAGTTCCCGAACAGCCGTTTCTGGAGGTCGACCCCACCAGGCTCCTCGTCCGGGGTGAGCCCCTCCACGAGGAAGTCGAGGTCGCCGTCCTTCCCGCGATTGATGCGGTCTCGGACGACCGTGTTGATCCACGGGATGTCGATGTTCACCGGACACTGGTTCACACACCGACTACAACCCGTACAGAGGTCGTTGAACTCGGCGGCGCTGTCCTCGCCGTGGACGCCGGCCTCCCAGCCGGTGGCGATGCCGCCGGAGTACGTCTCGCCACCGAAGGCGTGGCCGCCGACGTGCTGGAAGTTCGCACAGGAGTTCGCACACGCCGAACACCGGATGCAGTACAGCGTCTCACGGAGCTGATCGTCCTCGCGCATCTCCATCCGCCCGTTGTCGATGAGCACGAGGTGGAACTCGCGGTCGTCGCCGGATTCGAGTTCGTTCCCGCCGAACGTGGGGGAGTCACTCGGCGGGGTGAACAGCGAGACGTAGGAGGTGATGTCCTGGCCGGTCCCGGACCGCCCGATCAGTTCGACGAACGGCTGGAGATCCTCGACACTCGGGACGAGTTTCTCGACACCCGCGACTGCGACGTGGGTGTCCGTCGCTTGCACGCACTTGCGGGCGTTCCCCTCACTCGTGACGAGCGCGAGCGTGCCGGTGTCCGCGGTAACGAAGTTCGCGCCCGTCATCCCGACCTCGGCGTCCAGGATCTTCTCGCCGAGGTACTCACGAGCGAATCGCGTCAGCTCCTCGGCAGTCTCCAAGGGTTCCTCGGGGTCGAACACCTCGTTGAACAGGGTTGCGATCTCCTCGCGGGACTTGTGGATCGCCGGGGCGACGATGTGTGAGGGGGCCTCGTCGGCGACCTGGAGGACGAACTCTGCGAGGTCGGTCTCCCAGACGTCCCCGCCGCGTGCCTCAAGCGACTCGTTGACCTCGATCTCCTCGCTCGTCATCGACTTCGACTTCACCACGTCGCGGCCGTCGACGACCTCCTCGATGTATCGGTTCGCGTCGGCGGCGTCGTCGGCGACGTAGACGCTGCCGCCGTTGGCTTCGACGGCCTCGGTGACTTGGTCGACCAGTTCAGGGAGGCGTTCGATAGCGTCTTCCTTGATGGCACGAGCCTCGTTTTTCAACTCGTCGTAGTCATCGAGATTCGCGGTGGACTCGTACCGGCCCTCGTTGAAGACCTGGGTGTTCTCGTGAACGGCGTCGCCCTCGGTGTCGAGGAGATGGCGGATGCGCTCGGCCTTCTGCCGGCGGGTGTCGGCGCTCATCTACTTGTCCTCCAGGAGTACGACCGTCACATCCATCGGGCCGTGAGCGCCCGTCACGAGCGAGCCCATGTCCGCGGTTGCGCTCGGCCCCGTCGCGATGATGGACTGTCCGACGCCGTTCCGGATATCCTCGGCGAGCTGGTCGAACGTCGCGTCCATGTCCGGCAGCACGTCGCTGGCGGCGACGACGGCGACGTGTTCGTCCGCATAGAGACTCACCGGCTCCTCGCCGTCGGTACCGCCCTGGATGATCACCGAGCCGTAGTCGGCGATACCGTAGCCGGCAGCAGTGACGCCGGTCGCCGCGGCCTCGAGGTCCGCGATCGACGGATCGGTATCGACCCTGTCGGGCAGCGAGACGGTCTCGAAGGGGAGTGAGGTGCCGACCGTGGGTGCGTCGAGCAGGGGTGAAAGCGTCGACGCGAACTCGTCGGCCGTGGTTCGCACGAGTTCGACGCCGATCTCGTCGAGCGACGACTCGAAGGTCGCAATTGCCTCGGCTGACATGTTCTCAAAATTGAACCAACAGTTAATGGGTGTTTCCTCTCCGGCCTAAACATCTCCTTTCTTTCGTTATGAATATCCGCCGGCCGTATCTACAGGCATATATCATATAGAAAGTAAATTACATATGGCTGGTTGTTCGATGGACCAATAGTGGAGAGATCCAACCATGCCTGATGTTCTCACACTAGCTCTCGTCGGCGTCGTCCCGATCGGCATCGCGTTCGTACTGCTCGCTGGGTTCCGGTGGTCCGCCGCTCGCGCAATGGGTGTCGGGTGGCTGCTCGCGGCCGGAATCGGACTCACGTACTGGAGCATGGAGCCCACCTGGTTGGTAGCGTCGGCCGTCTACGGCGCGCTGCAAGCCGTCGACATCATCCTCATCGTCTTCGGTGCGATCCTCCTGATGAACTACTTGGAGGGCAGTGGCGCTATTGCTACGATCAGGTGGTACTTCGGGCAGATCGAAGGAGACCGGCGCATCCAGGTGCTGCTCATCGGTCTCGGATTCATGACCATCATCGAAGGTGCAGCCGGGTTCGGGACACCGGGAGCACTCGCCGCACCACTGTTCATCGGCCTCGGATTCCCCCCATTGGCCGCTGCGGTGTTCGGGCTCTACTTCAACGCCCCGAACCCGCCGTTCGGTGCCGCCGGCACGCCTGTCATCGGCGGCACCGGTGCCGTCATTGACCCAGCGCTGTCCGGGTCGGTGAGTGTATCCGAGTTCCTCTCGATGGTCTCTGCGTGGACTGGCGTCATCACGGGACTGACGTACGTGTTCTGGGGACTGCTCGGCGTGTTCTTCCTGACGTACTGGTTCGGGAGCGGTGACGGTGAACGCAGCATTGGAGCCGCCATGCGTAGTACTCTCCCCATCGCGCCGTTCGCGCTCGTACTCGGCGTCGTCACTGGTGGCACACAGCTGGTAATCGCGTGGTTCGTCGGGCCTGCACTCCCCGATATCGCCGCGGGGTTCGTAGTACTCGGCATCGGTCTCCTGCTCGCAAACAACGATATCCTCATCCCTGATGACCAGTGGGATTTCCCCGAGGAATCGACATGGAGCGACACGTGGCTCGGCGGCCTCGATCTTGACGAGGTGTCCCGTGATCAACCCAAACAGGAGATGTCCGTGCTGTTGGCGTGGACACCGTATCTGCTCGTTGCGCTCGCACTGCTCGTCACGCGGTGGCCGGACCTCACCGTCGCCGGCGTCGCTGTCCTTGACTGGATCCAGAGTTTCTCCGTCGGTCTCGATTCGATCCTCGGTACTGAACTTGGATACACCCTTCAGTACCTCTATCTCCCCGGAACGATGCCGTTCATCCCCATTGCGATTCTCACTGGCTTCCTTCACAAGATGGACACCACACAGATGGGGGAAGCGTGGCGACGGTCGATCCAGCAGATCGCTCCGGCCGCCCTCACGCTCATTATCGCCGTCTCGATGACGCAGATAATGATTCAGTCGCAGACGAACACCGCCGATCTCCTCGGCATGATGGAGGCCCTCAGCCGCGCGCTCGCGATGGGCGCCGGCGGCCTACTCCCGCTCATCTCGCCGTGGATCGGCGCTATCGGCTCGTTCATGACGGGGAGCAACACGTCCTCGAACATCCTCTTCAGCGTACTCCAGTACAACGCCGCCGAGACGGTCGGCGTTTCCCGTGTGATCGCCGTCAGCCTGCAGAACGTCGGCGGCGGCCTCGGAAACATGGTCTCGGTGTTGAATGTGGCCGCTATCTGTGGTGTCGTTGGAATCACTGGGCGTGAAGGCGACCTCCTGCGGAAAGCGATCATCCCAATGGCGCTGTTCGCCGTCTTCGCCGGCCTGTTCGGGATGCTACTGACGTACGTTCTGGTTCCCGGCCTGTTCTGACCCCGGTCGACAACGTACCGGGGCTCCGCTGCTTCCGGTATAGATCGGTCCGTACTCGCCGGCGCGGTCGTCGTCGTTCATACGGCGAGCTGGTGGCTGGCCTCATCGTAGGCGAGTGCGGCTTGCGCGACGGCGAGATTCTGCCGCGTCGTTCGCCACGCCGTCAGGTCGTCCCAGCCCTCCGTCTCGTCGGCGTCGAGTTGCTGGGCAAGTTCCTCCGGTGACACCACGTCGTAGCGGTCCTCGTGGCGCCGGATCTCGGCCTTCATCTCCTTGATGCTGTCAAGCAACTCCGGCCGATCGACTTCCTCACGAAGCTCGCGGATCCGGGACATCAAGACCCGGTCGCTGTTTCGCTTGTACAGCGTTGTTTGGCCGTCCTGTTCCGTCTCGGCGAATCCAGTGTTCACGAGTGTCTTGCTGTGTCGACGTGCCGTCGGCTCGCTCACGAGAGCGCGGTCGGCGATTTCGGCCGCTGACTGCCCGTCGTGGGTCTGTTCGACGATTTCGTACACCCGCTCGAACGGCGTGGCGTCGTCTTTCCAGTCCGCTTTGACCTGCTCGTTGACGTCGTCCCACGTCTCGGTCATAGGGGAGGTTACGCATCGGAGAAACAAATAGCTTCCTCAGAAAACCATTCTTTCTTCTACTCACACCTCGATCGGACCACTTGTTCCTCTAACGTCTCCTGATGCGCCCGGACACTCGAGGTCCGAGGCGAGGCGCCGTCGCTTCTGCCCAGAGATCTCGTTCCCGTTCGCGTCGGTGCCGCGACCGATCTCCGTCGACAGGCCGCGATCGTGGCGAGCCGCCGTGAGTGGGGCGCCCGTTCGTTCGCACTCCTCGTCGTCGTACGCCCGCCACTCTGGCCCGTGATCGATGCGCTGTTCGTCGATGACCAGACCACAGTCCTCGCAGACCGTTTCGACCGCGTTCGTGGTGACCCGGCCGTCGCACTCGGGACACTGGTTCGCACTCGATTCCGTTCGGACGTCTTCGTCGAAGCCGCTCTCGTAGATGTCTCTAGTTGCCATCGTTCTCACCGTGTTTCGGGAACCCGCCAGTACAGCGAGCCCCTCACCCATTGAGGGGCCAAAAGACTCCTCGCCCTACACGCAGAGTACGAAATCCAAGGTTGAGCTATTGCCACAGCAATTAACGAATCGAGAATATATTGCTGATGTTCGAGTCTGGGTCTTCTCTGGACATTTCATACCGTTCTGATAACGACGAGATCATCCAATAATTAGAATTATAATACACAATAGCAATAATGTGGTATGGGAACGGCAACCCGGGGACAATCTGGGGCATCCAACGCTGGTTATGAGGATGCGAAACGCGAATTGGCTGATGCTGTGGGCGATAAGGATGCTGCTAGGACAAGTGAAATCTATTTTAAGATGATTCTGGCTGCTCAACCGAACGGGGCAGCCAAAGTTCCAGCATACCTAGCGGTCCGATATGGTTCGGAATTCATCATAAAAAGCCACCAGAACGGAGTTGAGTCCGCTACCAAAGATGTCGGTACCTCTGTGACAAAAGAGGTCGTTGCAGCTGGTGCCTCTGAAGCCGTCGTTGAGCAGGCTTCGAAAGAGGCAGCTACTCGTGGCCTCGCAGAGGGGTCTCAAGGCACAGACCGAGCCTTTTCAGAGTCTGCAGAACGAGCAATGGAAAGTGCGATGGGTGACATCATGACCGAAGGAGCTGATGCTCTTGAACGACACCAAAATTCAAAATAATATAGACGAGTTCGTAGAGGCCCATGGCGTTGAAGGATTCTTCCGGGTATACTTTCGGGAGTACCTGTTTCAGTTGCTTAACGAGGAGATCGAGGCAGCTACAAATGATCCTGAGTCAGACTCTGCCCTTCAGCTTCACTTCAGCCAGAACGTCAATACAGATCAAGAGTTAGAAGAATTTGAAGAGCAGCTGCGAGACCAGTGTGCCAGTCGAGCAGATGAACTGGTCGAAAAGATCCAAGACCAGCCCGAACTCGCTCCAATTTTCGAAGATGCCGACGTAGAGCTACTAGAGCATGAGGATGTAGAGGAAATGATCCGAGATACTATGCACGAGATGATTGAAGCATGGGAGGACGAGGACTTTGAAGGGAACTAAGCGATTCTTGATCAAGTCCGGGACTGGATCAAATCTTAGCGAAGCTGACTCAGATTATACAATCGTCGTTGACGATTATCGCACCGAGACTGAAACGGAGGACGGTCGTCTAACCAAGTACACGAAGGAGGTTCTAAACGACCTGTTCGGACAGAGCCCCCCTCCAACAGTCACGGCATTGGTGGAGCTCGCACTCGGTACATATGCTGCAGATCGTTTGGTGAAGCGGGGGCCTACTGGCGCGAAGGATGATGGAGAGGAAATGCTGAAATCACGGCAGATACAGATTTTGCACCCTGTTGCTAACGTGGAGAAATGGCGACCAATAGAGTCTGAATTGAATCACGCTATTAGCTTCATCTCGCGTGATAATTTCCAGTATCGGTTCATCGATGCGATTGACGAAAACCAGTCTATTGACGATGGTACTGATGGATATCGTGATCAAGTGCCTGAGGCTGATTCTGTCGCCCTTTTTTCTGGTGGGTTAGATAGTTTGGGTGGCCGATTTCACCTCGCTGAGGACGGGTACAATCCACACTTTGTCAGTGTGGATCATGGTCGAAACGTCGGTCATCTAGTGCGAAATTTTGACCATCTCTTTGATGGTGATCTGACCGCAATAGGTGTCGACGAAGAATTCTATGCATATGAGGATACACAGTTCACTCGTTCGTTCATGTACTTCGCTTTCGCCGCCGCTGTCGCGGTGGCCCTCGATGTTGATGATATCTACGTTCCTGAGAATGGCGTTCTATCGCGGTTCTCATCGCTGGAATCTGGCTGGACGACGACTCGCACAGTTCACCCGCTATTCGTAAAGAGCTTGAATCGCATTTTTGACGATCTATTCCCGGACCGTAAGCTGGAAATCAGTAATCCGTTCCTTGATTATACGAAGAAGGAGGTTGTCGACTGTATCCCAAACAAGGCGGATATCTTCTTCACTCGAACATGTCCGCATCCGCGTGAATTGTCACAAGGAAAGGACGCTGCCGGCCACCCTTACAACTGTGGTGAGTGTATTCCTTGTCTTATCCGTATTATTGGTCTTGTAAACAGCGAACACAAAATACAGCCAGACGAATTGGTGTTAGACAAGAACCATTTCTTGGACTTCGACTTCTCGAAAGTGAGTGCTGAGAATATTGCTCAACCCAACCAGAGTCGACAGTCTAGTTTGTCAGTGTTTTTGTTAGGCTTGAATGCTCATCTCTCGTTCGCGTACCGTATTCAGACTTTGACCCAAAGGGAGCTGGTGTCATCTACCCCCGAGCTTCTCGACCCCGATATATTACGGCTCTATGAACGATTTAGTAGAGAGATTTTCCAAACCGTGGAATTCTTCGCAGCTGAAAACCCAACACTAGAAAACTACGTCACAGAGTTTCTTTCGTTAGAGGACGAAGAGCTCTCCAACTTATGTTAGTTTACGAATGATGCCTGACTGATAGCCGTCACTCCCCTTCTACTTTCATGCGTAGCTCTGAGCGTGGGCACGCCCGCACCGCTCGTGCGGTGGGACAAACACGCCCGGTCGGGTACCCTTCCCCCGGTTTCTGGGATAAATATCAGACCGAATCTCGAGGTCGTGGCTGCGCGCGCAGCGAAGTCCTCGTGAGCACTGCGAACGAGGGCACGTGAGACGAGCAACAGCGAGTCTCACGGAGCGAGCACGGAGCGGAGGGTGGGGCGGCGGGGCTTGGGTCGGTTCGGCACACAGCAAAAAAGAGGGGTACGCCGACTGGCTATGCGTCCCACCAGCGGCCGCGCTCCGGGAAGTGAATACTGCTCCACCCCGTCACGGCCACCGAGATCCGGCCCTCGTACCAGTTCGTGGCCGCTTCGTGAATGCGCACCCGCTCGCCTTCCTCGATCCACGGGGCGTCCGATGCCTTCCAGATCGTCACCTTCGTTTGCCCGCTCTCGTCCGCGATTAGCCCGACTTGTTGGATGGCCGGCGAATCACTGTCCCAGAGGGTTTTCACACGGCCCTCGATCGTGACCGTGCCGCGATCGACGTCCTCGAGCGCGTCGATGGGCACCGAGCCCGTGGGCGCCGTCTGCAGCTCCTCGAACACCCGGACGACCGCACTCGTCAGGTCTCGGCCGTCGACGATCGCTTCGGCCAGCCGTCGACTGATCGCCGCCCGCGACCAGCCATCCAGCCGCGTCGCGAGTCGATCTGCCTCCGTGTTTACCGTCGCCAGTTCATCCTGGGAGAGCGCCGCTCGGGGATCATCCCGTTCGGGGTCGGCCATCGGGTTCACGCTCGCCGCCCGCTGCTGGAACTCCCGCCGGCGTTCCGTGCTCCCTTCAGCGGCGACCGCCCGCGTGCGCTGCGCCCGCCCGTCCTGCGTGCCCAGCTCGGCTTGGGCACTGATGCGCTCCAGTTCGGCTTCCCGGGCCCGAATGCGCTCCTCCTGTTCGAGGGTGACACCGTGAATCCGCTCGGTGTTCGTGTCCGCGATCCCCTCCGGGTGATTCGCATCCACCTTCGCCTGCGTCTCCTGCTCGACCGTCGCTTCGAACGTCGTCGTCTCGTCGACGACCGGGACGCCGTCTGCATCGACTGCCTGCTCGTCCGCGTTCTCGAATGCCTGTTCATCCACCGAAACGACCTTTCCGCTCGCGTTGTTACTGGACATGGAGTTCACTAACTCCGAAGGCGCTGACGCGCCGCCACCCGCGACCCATATCGCGGGTTTCTCACGGACCGACACTCACCAGCGACGCCGCCATCGACCCGCTGTCGACGGCTGCCGGCACCGAGGCGCCCGCGCCGCGCCTTCACGCCGGACGCCGTCCGGCGCGGCGCGGCGCCGACGACATCCCCTGCCACCCAAGTGCGGGGGAGCAGCTCGAGGTGAGCGCGCGATCACCGCCGTATACCCAGCCGGTCACCGCGGGTCGGCGCCGCGCCGACACCCGTCCGTCGTGAGACGCAACGGCAGCGGTCGCGGCGCCGAGGCGGCACGGCCGGGGGGTATACGGTGGTGAACGGCCCCGGATACGGCCACAGCGAGGGACGCAGAGGGGTGGGCCCCGCCGGCCCCGTGCGGGGCCGGTCCCGCGCGAGCCTGTCCCGTCCGTCGCAGACGCAACGGAAACGCCTCGCGCGGCACGCCGGCCGCGGACGGCACGCCCGCGGCAGCCCACCCCGTCGCGACCGAGTTCGAGCGGATGCCCGGCCGGCAGCGCAGCCATGCCCGAGGAACGCCCGGACCCGGGGCATACCGGGGTGAGCACGGCGAACCCCGGTAGCCGCGGCAGCCCGGCGGTAAATCGGGACGAGGGCGACAGCCCGAGCGGCGAGCAGCCCGTCCCGGACCGCACAGGCGGCCACGTCTGCACCGCCGTTCGTCGGCGCGACCGTGGTGGGGGCGCGCCGACGCAACGGCCGGTGCAGATGCAGTCGGTCCGGTTCCGGTCAATCCCGGTCGCGGGCCGAGCGCTCGCAGGCCCGCTGTCGGGTGCGACCGGTATCGGGCGACTGCACCCGGCCCGACCCGGTCCCGTGACCGTGCCCCGTCCGTCGCAGACGCAACGGCAGCGCGAAAGCCCGGGCCCGGCAGGACCGGTCCCTGTCGGCCGGAGCGCGCGCAACCCGAGGAGGCTCCCCCAAACGGACGTGACTCACACACCGAGAAATCGATCCAGCTGCGTCAGGATGGACTGGAAGTCTTCGCGGCACAATCGCACGATTCGGATCCCACACGCCGATCGCGAGCGACGCGGCAGGCGGCAGCGGCGTATCGTGAGCGGAGCGAACGAGGGTAGCGAGATGGCGTCTCACGCGGTCACATGGCGGCGAACCGTCGCTGCTGTCCTGTCTCCACCCGCGTTTCAGCACGCCTCAGTACCGTCAATGAATCTCCTACTCCTGTGCCGCGCTGGCGTCGACAACATGCCCCGTGAAAAGCACCGTCCCGGTTGGCCGGTCGCGGATCACGAAGAGGAACGGCCGATTGGCGTCGAGTACCGTCGGTGGACGCGACACGAAATTCACTACCGATCCCGTCGCCGCCGCGGCTTCGGTGCCCTGCTCGTCGACGGCGACGTACGTGTCGTGGTACACTTGGTCGACGAAGAGGTTGCCGCCAGTCTCTGAGAGATCGGCCATCCGCGAGAACTCCGCCGCATTCGGGTCGAACGCATCGGTCATGCCCAGCGCCTCTAGGGATTGCTCAAGCGTGCATTCCGAGTCGAACTCGAACCGCGGGAGGTTGACGTAGCCACGCTGCGGTTCGAGCGCGTCGACGATTCGGCCGAGTCGCTCGGCGTCGAACGCCCGTTCGTAGGCCTCGAACTCGCCAGCGGGCGGCACGACGATGAGCATACCCGTCCTCCCACCGACGTAGGGGAGTTCGACGGCCTGAGCGCCGTCGACGGTCGCCGCCGGCACTTGGACGTCCTGTGACATCATCTGGACCGTGCTCGTCGAGCCATCGAGTGCGGTGAACTCGGCGGGCTCCGTTCGGTCCTCGTCGAACGGGTGGCGCCAGTTCGCCATGAAGGAGATGGCGTTCGTCAGGACGAGTACGGTCTGGGAGGAAACCGATCCCGCTGGAAGCAGCTCCTCGATTCGGTCGTCGGTCTGGTCGGCGATCCACGCGTTGATCGCCTTGCGGACACCGTCGGGGTTCTCAACGAAGTCGACTTGGTTGAGGCCGCCGCCGTAGTGGTTCTCGAGCGTGGTCAGGTACTCGTCCCGGAACGGAACCCCCGCTTGCCCCCAGATAGCGTTGACGAGTGAGAGCTGGAAGGGAACGGGCTCGTCGCCGTCGTCGTAGTCTGACGGGAGATCGTCCTCGTCGATGTTCTCGTCGCGATCAGACAGCGTTCGCTGGAGGTCGTTGAACGCCGCATGGAGCTGGTCGTCGTCGAGTGTGTACCCGAGGGACTCCCGCATCTGCTCGCGAGTGCTCCCGCCGGCACCAGCGTACGTCATCGCCAGCGCAATTGTCGCACTGATCGGCGAGACCAGCAGGTTCTCGGCGGCATCAGCTGTCCGGAGCTCGTCGAACAGGTCCAGCGCAAACGTGTTCGTTCCAGTAACGAGGTCATCGAGCGTGTCGTCGTCGACGTCCGGCTGGAGGGCAGGTGTCGACGGCGCATCCGCGCTGATGTCGGCGTGCGACGTCGCTGGTGCTGTACACCCAGCGAGGGCACCGGCGATGAGGGCGCTCGAGACGGAGAGATAGCGACGGCGATCCATACGCGTCGGGTTCAGCAGGTAGCGTCGAGTATCTTCTGCAAGCACAAACCACTTTTTGAGCGACCTTTCAAGAGTCGGCGGCGGGGCGGGATATTCGGCGTCGCCACTCGACGACCGGTTACGCGTCGAGGCGCTGGAGCAATTGCGTGACGTAGGGGCTGTTCTCCCAGCTCCGATGCGGGCTGATGGTCGTGATCAGTGTTCGAGCTGCATCGTGGCTCAGATACCCGTTTCGAGCATAGTCGACGATGAGTCGCGGCGTCGGGACGATTCGTGGCCCCTCCAGTACGGCGTGAATCAACGGAAAGTTCGTGCCGCCGAACTCGTCGGTGAGAAACCCGTCGACGGCGAGCACGTTCGCGAGGACGATGCCGTCCGTTTCACCCTCGTCGAGGCCGAACGTCGGTCTTGAGTCTGGTGTATCCTCACATTCGTACGGATCCTTGACCGTGTAGTGGTTGCGGGCTGCGAGAACGTTGTTCGCCGCCGCCGCGTGGATGTCCTGATACTGTGTGGTGTCGCGAAGCTCCGCAACGACTTCTGGCGGGACGAACACCTCACACGAGGTGAGAAGATACTGGAACGGATCCGGAACGTCCGCGTCGACGGCCGCGTCTGCACGAGGGACGGCGAGACTGACCAGTGCACTGGTGTCGGCAACGACCGTTCGCAGTCGCCGACCGCTCATCGCTCGTCGTCGGTAGTGGTGTCGCCCGTCGTTGCATCGCCATCGTAGACGTCGACGTCGTCGGGAGCCGCGAGATCGAGTGGCTCGTCCTCGAGGTCCGCTTTGAGGAGGCGGAGCCGCTGGGCCGTCTCGGCACCGACTAACTGCTTGACCGTCTCGAACTCGAGCTGATCGTCGTAGTACTTCGTCGCGACCAGCTCCTGGAACGTCTCGCTATCGGCAGTGTCCTCGATGTACTCGCGGATCGCCTCGACGAGGAGATCGGTCCGGTCCGTGTCGAAGAGCTCCGCGATCGCGTCCAAGCGGTCGACGAGATACTCGGGTGACTGGAAATGGACCCGTCGCGGGTCGTCGCTTGCGCTCATCCTGTGTGCACGTTCTGCACATAGGCGGAAAACTGTTTCGCCGAATGTGCAGAGCCTGCACATCGATGGTGAATGGAGGGTTGGACCCCTGTTGAAATCAAAATAGGTCGGCATGAACTGCAGTGGAACAACCGGAAAGTGGGGTTGCGTATTACGTGATTTCGTTAATCAGATCGAAGCCATCTACGAATTCTACCTGTTCCCCAAACCCGTGTGCTTCGAGGGCAGAAACGGTCGCCTCTCCTGCATCGACGTCCGTCGTAATGAGGTACGCAAACGCTGCTGATCCGCTATCCAACAACTGTACAGTCACCGCTGCAAGTGCAGTGTCGGCTTTCTCAATGGTGTCTTCAGGACGGTTCGAGCCGCTCGCAATACGCCCCCGGACGTCGTCCATCACTGTGGCAACTGTGCTATTACTGTAATCCAGAGGATCCGCAACGGTGACCCACCCGCTGTCGATTGCGCTGTCGATTGGTGTTTGTCCCGGTGTACTGCGATCTGGGGCGCCTCCAAGCTCTTCGTAGATGCGTTCCGGGATGAGAAGGGTGAGGCCGTTTCGTCGGACGAAGCGTTCGAGCGCGGCGTACTTATTGTTCTGCTGTCGGCCACAGGCCACGAAGAGGCCGGTGTCTGCGACGATCGCTGCCGGCTCTCGCGGCGGGTCGTACAACTCACTCATTTATTAGCCCTCAGGCGTCCTCGGGCGGCGTCTCGCGGGCGTTGCGTATCTCCTCGAAATACGGATCGTGGGCTTCCATATCGAGAACGACCTCCCGGAGTGCCTGGAGGACGGCAATCGCGAACGCGGACTGGAGTTCGAGTTCTCGAGCAGCTACCCGTTCCGACATCTCTCCCTCCGTGTAGGGTATTGCGTACGTGAGTGCTGCAGCGAGCTTTCCGAGACCATATCGTTCGAGGAGGAGGTCAAGATCCTGATCACGAGGAGCACGTCCGAACGCCTCGATGAACGTCGGTGTAATCGTGTACTCGTCGCCGTCGAGATTCGCAGTGAGCGTAATCGGAACTGCGGTGTAGATGTGGGTTTTCCGGTCGTCGTCACGCGTGAGAACGCCGAGGTCGACCAAGGTGCTCGTATCGGAATAGGCAGTCGAACGAGGCATCTCCAGCTGGTCGGTGGTGTCGTCAATTGTCACTTCACCCTCCCGTAGAATGAACGTGTAGAGCCGAGCCAGCCGAGGCTCTTCCAGCAGCTGAGCCACCGACATGAACCCGTTCATCGCACGTTCAGGATCTCCCACAGCCTTCGACATACAATCTATAATTTGTGTATTGTGTAATAACGCTTGTGGGGCCTGTCGTTCGGTAAGCAGCCGTACTGTACTTTCCGAACGATGCGCCACGTCGAGGCTGGTTCTCACCACCTGAGTTGGTGTGAAACAGCCGCTAAGGAGGATTGCGCACCTAACACGAATCACTCATACGAGGAATGATTTCTTCGCGTTCTTCTTTCTGAAGAATGGCTTTGATATAGACAGGATACTCATCCTCTGTATCCGGTGAATCGCTTGCAGAAGTGACGATAATTGAGCTCGGTGCGACCTTTTTCATAAGGTCATATGAGGGAGAAGGAAATTCAATATCCGCATTGTCAATCGACGGTACAATTGTCCGGGTGGTTACTAATATCCCCGAATCGTACGGTTGGATAGGGATTTTCTCAACGATACAGTCTGTTCGGTTTGAAACAGTCCTTCTCAATTCCTGCTCTATATCGTCCAGAGAAGTGTTTCCCATAGAGACTTCAATTAGACTACCCTCTGTTTGAGTCGGGCCAATCGTCCTTACTGGATTTGATTCGGTAGGAGGGCCTGTCGAAGAAGGTGGGGTATCTCCAAGGCAACCTCCTATTGAGACTACAACGAGAGCAGGGAACTTCTGAATGGCTGACCGGCGGCCCATCGAATCCATATTCCAATTTATAAATAGAACGGAATAAATGAAAGGGTGTTCCTGACTTATACCCCGTTGTGATTCAGTAAACGGTTGCTCTGTACTTACTGATGCGACTCACTACATCGAGGCGAGTTCTCACCACCTGAGTTAGTGTGAAACAGCTGCTCAGAAGGTATGCGAACTAAGTAATGTCCATTCGCTGGCCAGCCCAAAATCCGAACAGCAGAAGAGCCATTCCAATCACTGCTGGTATCCAGAATCCTAATTCCGTGAATATTGTGACGGACAGTTGTTCGGGAGCAAAGATGGCTGTCCATAACGGAATCCCAATCAGTATGCTCGCTAAAGCAATGAGAGTGAATTTGAGATATGAGTCCATTGTCTGTTAATATGTTCTGCCCGTTGATAACTATTTTCTGCCTCAGTCAATAGTTCTCCTACACTTACCGATCGGCCGCAAATCTGTGACGGGTTAAGAACTTCAACAGAGGCGCGGTGGAAGGGTTGCCAAGTCGTGATCTGCCGCTCGCTTCAGGACTCGTCGACGTCCAGCTCGTCGAGTCCCGCTCCAGCCTCCTCGATTTCGTAATGTTCGTGGACGACGGGGCGGAGCGCCTGGAGGATCATCTCCGCAGCCAGCGGCGAGACGTCCAGATCCTCGGCCATCAGGCGGTGGGTCACCTCGCCACGCTCCCGAGCAACCGCGTAGGTGAGCGCGGTCGCGAGGCCGGCGACGCCGTGGCGGTCGATGTAGGTGTCGATGTCGGCGTCCGTCTCGCGGCGGCCGACGGCGTCGATCAGCGCCGGCGTGATCGTGTACTCGCGGTCGCCCGCGGTCGTTGTCACGGTTAGGTCGATCTCCCGAGCACCGTACCGGCGTGGCTGTTCGTCGTTGGTGACGTCGACGACGCCGGCGTCGACGAGCCGGTTGACGTAGCTGTAGGCGGTTCCCTGAGCGAGCTCAAGGTCGTCCATCACGTCCTGGACGGTCGCCTCGCCCTCCCGAGCGAGGTACGCGTACAGCTGGGCGAGCTGTGGCTCTTCGAGGAGGTCCGCGACCGAGAGGAAATCCTAGACGATGTCGCCGTCGGTGCGGTTTGAGGTGCGTGACACGATTCGGTCTTGGTTACAGTTTACAGCGAATCAGTAAAGAGTGTTTGGGTCACTCTGCCGGCGTCGCGACGAGATGCTCCTCAAGGTCGCGCGTCCAGTACGTCGCGAGCCCGCCCGGACTACAGCGGGCGCACAACTGCAACGGGCCTTCCAGATGCCCCAGTTCGACCCGGAATCGCGTGAGCGCTGCGAGCGTGTCGACGACTAGTCCACAGCCGTCACAGGCGACGTGATCGCGCTCGTCGGGATCCGGCTCCGTCTGAATCGCGCAGTCGACGCAGATCGGGTGAGTGATCCGCTCGTCTTGCCCCCAGGTGTGGGCCTCGCCAGTCTCGGTACCGGGCGGCGCGTCGCAGAACGCACAGCCGACGAGGGTCTGCTGCATCACTTGCCCTCCCCGTCGGCGTCGCAGTTGGCCATCCAGCCACGGTGGAAGACGGCCAGCTGTGTCGTCGAGTCGAACGTGGCGCCGCTCGGCTCGTGAACCAGAACGTGGTCTTCAGGAACCGGAGTGACGACGTCCGCGTCGACGAGGTCGTTGATCAGGTTCTGGGCCGTCCTGTCGTCGACGTCCGTCGTGTCGCCGCCGGCGGCGTCGCGGCCCTGGGCGAGCTGTTCTTTCTCGAACCGTTCGTAGTCGCGACTCGTGTCGTCGTGAGGGTCGGGACCCGGCATGGTGAGTCACGCAGCGCACGCTGTTGCGCGCTGCACGCCTCCTGGCGCCGACAAACAGTCAGGAGAGACAGCGTCTAGTCCGGGCGGGGATCGCGATAGCCGATGACGGCGACATCGTCGATGAACAGGACGCCCTTCATAAAGTCGAGCTTGGTCAGACTGTGCTGGTACAGGTTATGCCGGCCCAGATAGTTTACTGGCACAACCAGACAGCCGAACTCGATCTTTGGCCGGCCGTCCTTCTGGGTGCGGTACCCCTTCTGGAACTTGAGGAGGTCATCGCTGACGTTCTTCCGCTCGCTCTTCTCGACCTCGATGGCGATGCGGGCGTCGGCGTCGTAGAGATCGACGCTGTAGTTAAACCCCTGATGCGACCAGAGCTTGCAGTTCGGGTTGTAGCCGCCGGCGGCGTCCCCTTCGTACTCGTACTGCGAGAGGCCGTCGGCGATTGCAGCATCGAACCCGCCGACCTCCGTGTGTTTCGTCGAGCCGTCGAAGACGCTTGCTGGGACGGCCTCGACGGCCGACCGAATCGAAGCCAACGAATCATCCGGAAACGCCTCGGACGAGGTTTGGGTGCGGCGCTCGCTCAGTTTGGTGACCTCCTCGACGACGACCATACTCGCACTCGACGAACAGTGGCTCGATAAAACCCGTCGTGACTGCCGTTCGAGCGGACCGGCCGCCAGGATACACTCACTCGAGGTACAGGGCGGTGGGTGGGGCGAGGGAGTGGATCCAGTCCCTGCGTTAACCAACACTGTGTCGGTATCGGTTCGGAATGTTGGTTAAGCCTAACCGCTACGGCGTTCGGAGCTCTCGAACTGGCTTCACGACGAAGGTGTCTGGCTCGCTGGTTGCTTTCTCACCTGACCGCTCCGCCGACGTCGAAGGCGACTGCGTGAGCTGAGTGATGAGCTCGTCACGAACAGTTCGTCGGGAAATGGTGGTCTCGTGCCAGCCCAGTCGGTCGTCGAAGTGCCGCTTCTGGAACTGCTCGCCGACGTCGTCGGCGGCGACGTACTGCGTCCGCGTCGACCGCCCGACCTGGTGGGCGACGAAGACGGCGCCCACGGTCTCGTGCGTGAGTTCGACGAGGGCACACTCCACGAGGGCGACGACCGACGCGTGATTCCGGTCGGTCGGAACCGCCATCTCGAGGTCCGCCCACGGCGCCTCATCGTCGGGGGTAGTTCCTGCCTGATGCGCTGCTCGTGACTTGCTGCGTCGTTCCGAAGCCATCGACTATCGGGGGCACGTGATGCGCCCCACCACCCCCTCGCGGGGGCAACAGACCCCACCAAAACGTACCCGTTCACCCTATGCGCTACATCTGATACTTTTGTAGTTCCGCTACCCCTGTGATGGCCCCTCGGCCTGAGAGAGCCGGCGGCCTTCGCACACTGCATATCGCCTCTTTCTTTGGACCAAAACCGCGATATGCAAGGCGACATAACGCCCTCAAATCGCAGGAGAACCTCGTCGGGCCGATTTGAGGATGTAGAAAGTACCTCGACGAGTTCCGAGATGATACTTTAACCTCAAAAATTGCTCGACGGCGGGGTAACGAAGGCGATTTTGGACGTATCTGGATACCCGGAAACCCCTGCTTCACCTGTTGTATATCTCTCGAGGTTCTTCGGCTCGGTACCTCGAATCGTGGAATACTCCCTATTCCCTCGATTCCGGCCGTGTTAGCCGCTGAAAATTGCTCGACGGGGGTTCAGAAGAACCTAATTCTAGTCCGCAGTATAATTCTCGATATTCTGAGGAGAGTGGGTCTGCTGAAATCCTCCCAACTCATACAACCGGTTTGCTGAATATAGGGGATAAATGCAGAATGCTGCCGATGTTTGTTTCGCACCTTCGATAGAGAATTGACCGTTAATTAGGTGTGCGTACCGGTCATGGAATCCGGGTCGAGTTTGTTGTTACGTAGCGGAGTAGCAGGTATTGAGTATCACTTCTCTTTCGATGAGTACGAACCCGACGAAGATGATGAGGAAGCCAACCAGACTCACGGTCGCCAATCGGTTGTCGAACAGGACCAATCCGATCGGTGCTGCGACGATTGGTTGCAGATAGAAATTGAGACTCGTCCGAGCAGGCCCGATTCTGTCGATGAGTTCGAAATGGACGGCGTACAAGACGGCTGTCGCGAGGAGGCTCTCAACGACAACGCCAGTAATGGCGGTGGACGTCCACGTAATCGCGGTCAGCGAATAGCCGAAGACGACGGCGATACCGTGGTTTACGACCGCAGCAAGGAGCACACCCCACGCGGTGAGCGCGAGTCGGGGAAGCGCTGGCTGCACCCGTTGGGTCAGCACGGTGCCGAGTGCGAATATCGCAACGCTCCCGATCATCAGTCCGAATCCGATGAGACGGTCTGCATGAATGGCTGCTGCCGACGGCTGGGCGACGATACCGACTCCAAGGAATCCAAGAAGGATGCCGAATGCGTCGACGATGTCGAGCGAGGCTGTCGGCAACAGGAGGACGGCGAATCCCGTCGTCAGGACTGGCATGAAACTGTAGGCGATCGCACCGACGGCGCTGGTGACGTACTGCTGGCCGGCGAACAAGACGGCGTTCATGACACCGAGCGTGAACACGCCGACGACCCCCACGCCGAGCACATCGCGGCGCGTGCGGGGGAGCCAGTACGTCGAACGCCAGCCGGCGACGGCGAGTAACGCCACGCCGGCGATATCGAGGCGGAGTGCCGCGAACAGTAATGGCGGCACGTCCGGCATGCCCAGCTTCGCGCCGACGAAGACGAGCGCACCACAGACGCTGTATATGCCGAACAGGAGGAGGTTCTGATACTCGGTCCTCACTGGTTTTACTTTCCGCTCACCGATTCATATATCCTATGGTGTCCACCGTCGACTCTGTGACGGCAGTTCGATAACGAACACGCTGGCCTACTCATCGAGTCTGCACACCTACCGAACCACCGTTCCACCTCGGTCACGTGAAACGAACGGCGACCGCCTGCTGAATATATCCTCTGTACCTAGCGATTCAACGCGACGGTCGATCCGCTCTCTCTTATCAGCAGAGTCGCCAAACCAATCACTTTCTAAGGATTCCACAGATTCGGGGTTGTCTATGATTCAGAATTGCTCAGCGGGCCCAGCTGATTCCTCCTCGACCTGCTCGTACATCTCATCCGGGAAGGGGAGACTACCCCAGATCGAGTAAGGACACTGGTCTTGGCCGATGCAGTAGCGCTGCAGATCGTCGTTATCGCAGTTCATCGGCAACGGCGTGTCGCCGTCGATTGTGTTCGAGAACTCGTAGCGGACCTGGTATTCGGTCTCCTGCTCGTCGTACCATGGCCACCGGGAGAAAACATCCTTGAGGTCCGCGACTATCTCGTCGAGGCTGCTGTCTTGGTACTGCGGGAGCCACATCACCATCCGCGCGAAGTTGTAGAGATCCTTCCGAACCGGCTTCTTCTCGTGCAGTCGCTCCTCCATATTCGCCATACAGGGAAGTTCGAAGAGGTCCTCGATCTCTCGCACCTCGATCTGTTCGGCGCCGGTTCCGGCTCGCCCGATTCGGTACGTATTGACGCGCCCGTCGCGGTCGATCGTGACGGCCGAGTGGGACTCGTGGTCGGCCAGTGTCTTCGCGAGACTGCTTGGACTCGAAATCCAATCCGTCACGGAGAATTCCCAGTCATCTTCAGCGTCGTACGCCGCGACCGCTCGGTAGAGCTCTTTCGCCGTGTGGAACTCGCCCGTTTGCGCGACGTCGTCGGGGGCGTCACTCAGGGCCCGTCGGAGGACGCGGATCGTCCGTTCCCCACGGTCCCAGTTCCGCCAGATACGCTCGTGATGGCCGATCTCGAGGAAGCGGTCGATTCGCTCCGTAATCGCCGACTCGTTCGTGGTCAACCACGACAGCTGGTCGTCGGAAAGGCCGTCCTCCTGAACTCGCAGGAGCTTCTTGAATGCCCGCTCAGCATAGTCGCGATACTTGCTGTCGAAATCACCCACCGGGACGTACAGCTTGTTGTCTTTCACTCGCGTCAGTATCTCCCCACCATCGTCACTCCCCGTCGACGACTCGCCCTCGCGAACGAGGCATTTGCGTGACGCCGCCGCCATCGGGATTTCGAGGTAGAGGCCATCCCCGAACTCCGGCATCTCCGTGATGCCCGTACAGACCCGACCCGGATGCGGGCCATCCTCACCGGGCTCCTTGCTGTACAGCACGTCGGCGATGTCCTGCTGGAGTGACCCATCGCCGTGGGCGTGGATGAGGGAAGCGAGATTGTTGACGTACAGCTCCCGGATGTCGTAGAGCACCTGGATGTTCCGTGGTGACGCGTGCTCGAACTTCGGGTGTGCTTTCACACAGATCGCACTCAGCGTCGCGAGCACAGCCAGCGTCCCCGGTTCGTCGACAAACGGCTCCTCGGCGGCGTCGACACGGACCTGCTCTTTGAACGCCGCCGTCCCGAACCGCTCGACGTCGTTCACGAGGTCCTCTGGTTGGTCCTCGCCGTCGACGACGTATCGATTGTACCCACGCGTAAACAGTTGGTTGATGCGGGTCTCACCGTACTCCAGCGGGAGTGCCGCAACTCGATACGCCATATCCTCGTCGTCGGTGGGGGTACTCGGACTCATAGTTACGATTAGGCGGAAAACAACCTGTTCAAGCGTGAGCTAGAGTGCATCCGTTTGGCCATACTACTCTCATTACTGGCGGCGGACTGGTTTCCCCACCGTATCATATTAACCAATTTAAGCATGGCTTGTATTGTGAGTCATATGGAGGTCCGTCGGACCGTCCCGGTCAAACTCGACGTGACCGACGAACAGGCGGACCTGCTTCACGAGACGATTGACGAGTTCCTGTGGGCGGCCAATTACGTCGTGGACGCTGCGTGGGACGGCGAGTGGGCTGAAACCCGTTCGTCCGTCCTGCAAGAGCTGACCTACGACGAAGTCCGCGAGCAGACCCGACTCCACAGCAATCACGTCCAATCGGCTCGCAACCGTGCTGTTGACGCGCTCAAGAGCGTCGTCGCAAAGTGGAAGAAAGGCGAATACGCCTCGCTCCCGTCGTTCTCCTCGCCATTCTGCGATTATAACCAGCGCAACGCCACGTTCCACGACGACCACGCCACGTTGTCTACCGTCAATGGACGCGTCACTGTCGAGTACGTCTTGCCCGACAAGACCCGTGATACGCCCCACTCGGAGTATCTTCGGTCTGACGGGTGGGAGACGACAGGCGCGACACTCCACTACCGCCGTGGAGAGTTTTACCTTCACGTCCGAACAAAGGCGGACGTGGAAGACCCCGTCCCAGTCGAGAACGGAACGGTTCTCGGCGTGGATCTCGGGATCAAGAACATCGTCGTCACCTCGACCGGCGTGTTCTGGTCTGCCGACGAACTCAACCACTGGCGACAGGAGTACGTCGAGCGCCGGACATCGCTCCAAGAGTGTGGGTCGCGGTGGGCCCACGAGAACGTCCAAGCGGTCGGGCGCAAGGAGACGGGACACTTCGAGCAGTATCTTCACCGTGTCGCGAACGATCTCGTCGCTGAAGCCAGCGAGAGCGGTTGCACGGTCATTGCCTTTGAGGACCTGACGGATATCCGTGATCGGATGCCCGACGCCCGTAAGTTCCACGAGTGGGCATTCCGCCGCCTGTACGAGTACGTCTCGTACAAGGCCGAGGAACGTGGCATCCGCGTCGAACAGGTGAACCCAAAGAACACGTCGAAGCGGTGCTCGTCGTGTGGCTTCACCCATGCGGAAAACCGCCCGTCGCAGGACACGTTCTGCTGTCAGTCCTGTGGGTACGAGAACCACGCGGACTATAACGCAGCGAAAAACATCGGCTATCGACTCCTTCGCAACCAAACCGGGGGCGAGGGAGGCGCACCCGTAGGTGTGCGCTTGAACAGCGGGATGCTGAACGCGAACGGGGTCAAACCCGTACCGGATTCGGTTAGAGCGGGAGTCCATGCTGAAAGTTCACAGCCCCAATAGTGAGCTAACTTACTCGTCGATCACTTCGGGCGTCGCTGACCGAACGTCGAACGCCGGACTCTCGATAGGTTGGACGATGCTACAGACGTCGGCGTGCAGCGAGTAGGGCAGGCGAGCGACACGCCGGCGGTCGGCCGTCACGACGGGGTCGATGGGGATGTCGTACGTCTCGAGAAGGAGGTCGTTCAACACCTCGCGACTCTGCTCGTCGTATCGGTGCGCCGGGTCGGTATCCAGCAGGTAGACGTGGACACCCTGCCCGCTGTAGACGACCATCGTCTCCTCGGCGTCGAAATCGTCCTCGAAGATGTCGCGCACTTCGAACCCGTACTCGATGGCGCGGTCGACGTCTTCGAAGGCGTACGGATACCCCTCGGGAGCGGCGTCGAAGATACCCGTAGCGTCGAGAAGCGCATCGTCGTCCCGGTCGTCGACGTCCGCCGACACCATCTCGTCCGCTCGGTCTCGGGCGATCTCTTTGGCGTCGATGTCGACGAGGAGGATCCAGGGTCGTTCCCAGTGATCCAGCGCGTAGTAGACGGCGTCGGGCCGTAGATCCGGTTGCTCCAGTACCACCGGATCAGCAAGCGCGAATTGGCTTCGGCCGAGCGGGTCGTTGCGAGCGGGGTGCCGAATGAACTCGACGACGTCCTCGAAGTCGTCGAATTCTGGCGTCGTTCGGTCCCCCGAAGCATCTGTTTGCCACGTATCCCGCCGGATGAAGTCCTTGGCCGGCACCTCGTCTTTGCGAACCGGGTGGGACTCGCGGAAGGCGACGGCGTACTGTTTCGGGCCGGTCGCCGTGATGAATTCCGGCAGGTCGTCCAGATAGCGGGGGAACTCCTCGGCGTAGTAGGCGTAGATCTCCTCGCGGGTCGCCTGTCGCCAGGTCATGGGTTGAGTTCTTGATCGAGATTTTTGAAGCCCCGAACGGTGGTCAGGCCCGCAGCATCGAAGTCGTCGACAGCGTCTCTGATGGTCGCGAACGACCGTGCCGCCCGCCCGCTGACCCGCTCGTCGATCCGATCCGCGTCGGCAAGGCTTTCCAGGACGTCGAGCGCCGTCTCTCGGTTGTTGAAGGCCCAGATCGCGTCGGCGTCCACCGCGCTGAGTTTGTCGTAATCCTCGACTGGGGCGTGCCGGTTGTTACTCGCGAGCTCTGCTTCGCCGGCCCAGACGAGATCGCCGTCCGCGTCGAAGCCGGCCACGTCCAGTACGGTGCCGTCGTCGGTTTCGTAGTACGGGTCCACGCGGACAACGTCGTCCTGCAGGTGGAGCCAGAGCTCGAGGAGCCGGACGCCAACCTTGTGTGGCGTTTTCTCGCCGAGATCGCCCGCTCCTGGTCCCGCCTTCAATTCTCTCCCGAGGAGGTCTCGACCGTCCGGGAGGACGGTGTAGTACTTGCGCCCCGCCGCGGAGTCCGCTTCCAGGAGGTCCTGCTCCGTCAGCCGCTCCACATGGAGGTCGTCGTATTCGTCCCGAAGCTGGCTCATCCTGTCCAGTAGCGTGCACTCGTCGTCCTCTCGATTCATCACGTCGAGGACCCGATTCAGGAACCGAACGTCGTCTCGACTGAGCCCGCGTTGTTGGAGTTCGTCATCGGGGACGGGCACGCTACTTTCCTGAACGGGTGTTGCCCCGTTCTCCGGCTCCGCTGTTTGGTCACCAGCTGATTCCTCGTCCGTCTCGGCGGCCTGCCCGAACAGGGGGCTCATCTCCGACTCGTCTGCATCTGGGTCGCTGTCCGCCTCGGGCTGGGTGGTCGACGTCGACGCATCTTCGGTCGTCGATTTGCTGATGAACGCGGATTGCGTCGGGTCCGTTCCTGTGTCGCCGTCGGCAGCCGAGCCCGTTGTCTCGGTCCCCGTACTACCCCAGCCAGTCTCTTCCGGAGCAGTGCCCGACTCAGTCGGCTCTGTCAGCCCGTACTGGGCCTGTGTCCGCTCAACCATCCGTGGCCGGGACACGGACTCGAAATGATCTTCCTGGGGCTCTGTGAGCGGCTGGTCGCTTTCTGGATGCCCCGGCGCAATCGGGAGCGGCTTCAGCGAAAACGGCGGCGGACCAGTCTCCCCGAAGGATGGGCTCGGGAGCTGCGCAATCCACTCGCCGCTCGGAAGCGTGTTGATCCGGTTGCGGAGTTCGGTCGGGCTGAGGTCCTCGTGGGCAAGCGACTCCGCGAGATCGCGTTCGATCGAGATGTTGCCAATGAGCTTCGTCTTGATGTTGTTCAGCACCTCGTCGTAGGCCCGCTCGTTCCGATTTCGTACCTGTTCAGGGAACTGCATCACGAGCCCCATACTCAGCCCGAACGATCGGCCCTGCGGCAGTAGCTGCTCGGAGACGAGCTTCGTCGACGCAACCGGCGCCGCCTCTTCGATGATGAGGTTCGTGAGCTTCTCATAGTCGGTCTGGCCATCGCGCCGGCGCACCTGCACGGCGTCCCAAAGGTTGCTCAACAGCAGGAGCGTGATCGCACGCTGAGCCTCCGGCCGCAGGTCGCCGAGGTCGAAGATGATGGTGGCGTCTTCATCGAGGAACTCGCGGAAGTCGAAGCGGTTGTCGACGTACTCGCCGGCGTCGTTCTGTTCGGGGACGTGGCTGAAGATCCGCCGGAGATGCGCGTCCTCTTTGAGCTTGTCGAGGCGGTTCCCGACGGCGTCCATCGACACCTGGAACTGGTGGTTGTCCTTCGCGAAGTGGCGCGTCAGCGACTCCTCGATATTCTGGTTGTCCGCCGAGACCGGGGGAATCGTCTGGTCGCGCTGCATCCGGAGCGCGGCGGCGAAGAGGTCGTCCAGTCCGAACACGTCGCTCCCGTACTCCTTGTCGAATAGCGCCTTGATCAGGTAGCTGAGGATCTCGTTCGCGACGAACGCCTGGCCGTACTGCTCGCGGCCCATAATCATCCGGAGGATGTCGTGGCAGTGGTCGACCTTGTCCTGAATCGCGTCCTCTCGGTTGCGACCGGCTTCGAGCGCGGGCCGGATGTCGAAGAAGGAGAACGCGGGAATGGTCTCCGGGACGCGGAAGTGGTAGACGTCGTCGAGGCCACCGAACCGCTCGTAGTGGCAGCGCAGGTAGTTCTCACACATCCCGTCACCCTTCGGGTCGACGAGGACGACGGGGCCACCCGTCGTCTCGCGGAGCGAGAGCGCGTCGTTGATGATGGCCTTCGACTTCCCGCCACCAGTCGACGCGAACCGCCCGTAATGCGTCGGCAACAGGTCCGGCGGGATCCGGATCGGATCCGGCCGTGGCTCACCGTTCTCGTCGAGCGCGTAGCCGATGGCCATCCCGTCTTGGAACTGCTGGATCAGATCTGGATTCGGCCATGGAAGCGGATTCCGGCTCTGCTGTTCAGCCCTGGTCCCCCGCGTCCCTTCAACTGTCAACTGTTCGGAGGAGGGGACGAGCACGAAGTTCGCGAGCTCCGTCCCACAGAGGACCAGCTCGGGACGGGTCTTCCCACGCTCCGTCGTCAGATCGCGGTTGAGAAGGCGCTGGAGAGCAGCTCGTGCCTTCTTCTCCTTCGTTTTCTCGCGGAAGCCACTGTCCCGGAGGCGTTGTCCTTCAACCTCGTAGAACGGCCCATCAAGCGGGTCGAACACGGGGAGGAGCGAGTCCATCCGGCCATCGAGGTCGTCGCGGGTGTCGTCGGTGGGGACGCCGACGGCCCGGATATTGACCGTGAACGACCGTTTGGCGTTCTTCGCGTCGATGTACTCGATCCGCTTCTCGACGGCCTCGCTGAGCTGCCGGTCGTCCTGGTCGCTCCGCTGCTCCTCGACCTCGAGCAACGAACCGACGACTTCCTGGAAGAACGTATCCCGGCCGTCGACGAGGTCCTCTTTCCGCACCTCCGCGTCGGACTGCCAGCTGGCACGCCGTTGGAAGACGACTTGGAACGCTGTCGGCGCTGTCGCCTCCATCAGATGGTCGATTAGCGACGCCAGCGCCGCGCCGGGCTCGTCGACGGAGGGGAGATCGCCGTTCGTTTCCTCTGCCGTGAACGGCGTCAGTGAGGTCATCCAGTCCTGCTTCCGCGACGCGGCGCCACACCACCGAACCCCGAGCGGCGAGACAGCGTCTTGTGCCGGGCGAGCCAGAATCGTTCCCGCCGGTGTCATCGTCGGCTTCTCGATGGCCCGTCGCTCTTCCTCGTCGTCTGGAAGTGCATCGGGCGGCGCTAGTTCGAGGGCTGAGTCCCCGACAGTAACGTGATGATCGGGGACGCTCGTGGATGCTGTACCGCCGTCGACAACGGGGTCCGCTTCGGCTGGCTCGGAGTCCCCTGATTCCTCGTCGACAATGTCGTACTGTTCTGCCGGGCCAAACTCGTACTGCAGCCGCCCGGCCTCGTAGTGGTCGACGAATTCCTGCGGTGTGAACTCGACTGGCTGAATGAGCCGAGAGGCGACGTCGACGTCGACGCGTTCGATGTCGAACGTGGCTGGATAGATGGAGCGGAGGCGCTTCTCAAGCGTATCGAGGTTTGCATCGGCCCCGTAGAAAAACTCCACCGGGTCGTCCGGGCCATCACTGATTGCGAGGAACTCGAATCGGGGTGGTGTCTCACTGTGGAGTGGGTTCAGCTTCGCCCCGAGGCCCGACGAGCCGGGCGTGGTCAGTTTGTGGAGGCTGTCGAGGACCCGGGAGATACTCTCCGGATCGAGTCGCTCGGACGTCGGTGTGACACGCAGGTAGTCAGCCATCGTTGGTCTCCTCCGTAGACCCGCCGTCTGGCTCAGCTTCGACGGCGTCTGATTCCTCGTTCGCTTCGCTCGTTTCGTTCGTTCCGTTCGTTGCTCGATGCTCGAGCGCTTCCTGGAACTCCTGCATCTCGGTATCGACGGCGTCGTCGCCGGCGCCGGGCAGCGAGGACCGAACTTGTGAGGTCGGGTCGAAGTCGATGACCTGCTTCTCCTTGGGCATCGCTTTGACCTTGATGCCGCGCCACTCGCCGTCGACGCCGACGAGTGCCTCGGAGAAGCCGGCGTCCTCGTTGCCGGGGACGGCGTCCTGGACGAACCGCATCTGCGCGTAGTTCAGGCCGAACTCGTCAGCCCACTCTTCATCCATCCCGTCGAGGCGGTGGAACTGCTTAACGGCACACTGGTCAAGGATGGCCTCGGACTCGGCGTGCTCGAAGAACTCGTCGACGGTCTGGGTGACCAGCCGGATCGAGAGGTCGTGGTGACGGTGGTGGCGGAACACCGTTTCGAGGAACGCCAAGCTCGCGGCGTCCTGCATAATGTAGCGCGCCTCGTCGATGTAGAACACGACCTCCTTCTCTGAGACTTTCGCACGCTCGTAGACCAGCGAGATGAGCAGCTGCATCGTCAGCGCCGTGCTGCTGTCGACACTCCCTTCCTGCTGGGCGAGATCGAGGTAAATGACCTTCTCGTCGCGGATGTCGAAGTCCGATTCTTGGCCGAGATTGGCGTGGCGACCGTCGTCCTCGAAGGGGCGTAGCTGGTCGAGTAGCCACGTCGCGTCCTCCTTGATCTTCCCCGCCTCCTCGTCGGATCGGACGACGAACTCCTCGGGCTCGTCGACCATGTCCTCGAAGACGTCCATCATGTCCCGGATGGTCGGACTCGGGTTGTCGTGCGTGGAGATGTCGTCGGTGATGCCGTTGCGCTTATACGCGCGCTTGAGGCCGAGTTCCAGCGTCGTCCGGCGGTCACCCAGCGAGATCCCGCGGAGCGCGAAGAAGTTGGTGAGGAAGCTCATCGCGTCGTCGAGCTTCTCGTTGAACGGGCTGGCGTCCTCGCCCATTGCCCGCTGGACGTGCTCGGGCGTCTCCCGAATCTCCAGGGGGTTCAGTCCGAGCGTCCCGCCAACCGTGATGCGTTTGGCATCGAGCGCTTCCGCGACGCCGGCCCAATTGTTCAACGGTTCGAGGATGATGCCGATACGGTCCTTGCTTTGCTCGATGGAGCGGATGAAGTTCTGCTTGGAGCTGAACGACTTCCCGGAGCCCGTGTCGCCGACGGTGAACATCGCGTAGCCGTTGTCCCGGGCGAACGGGTCGATGACCACGGGGCTCTGGTTGTCCTTGTGAATCCCGAACTCGACGCCGCCCTCCTCGAGGATCGTCGCGTTGTGCGGCGAGGACAGCAACGCCCCGACGGCGCCGCCGAGCGCGATGGACTCGCGGCCGAACTCGTTGTCACCGATGGGCGCGGCGGACTGGAGCGCGAGGTCCTGCCGGCAGATCGCGGTCTTCGGCGTGAGGTTGGCTGGGTCGTCACGGAGCGCACTCTTGACCTCCTGGACGGCGTCGCGGAGGTCCTCCTTCTCGTCGGCTCTGACCGTGATGAACATCCCCTGGTCGAAGACGTTCGCGCCGTTCTCGACGGCCTTGTACGTCGCTGCGGCCTCGTTGGCGCGTTCCTGTAGGTAGGCACTCCGGATACTCTGTTCGAGGTCAGCATCCACCTGGAGGTCGTCAGCGATATCCTGCAGTTCGTTCCGCGCCCGCTCCTGGTTCTTCGGCGTGATGTGGGCCGTCAAATCGAACTGCACGTCCGTCATCTCGAAGAGCTCGGAGAGGTAGCCGTCGTTGGGGTAGTCCGGGTAGTCAGCGATGTACAGCGTCGTCGTCCACTGCTCGCCGACCCGTGCGGCTCGCGTTTCCCACTCGGCGGCAGCCGGCGCGGTCACCGTCTTGTGTGATTCGGCGATGTCGTCGAGGAGCTGGCGTTCGGCCTCGCCCTGTTCGAGTGTCTCCTCGTCGAGTACGTCGGAGAACTCGACTTCTTCCGTGTCGTCTTCGGTGTACCAGTCCCAGAGGAGTTTCCCACCGATACCGAGCAGGCCAACGATGAGGAGATAGAGCGCTGCGCCCTCCGTAGAGGTCGGACTGGAGAGCCACCTGACGAGCTGACTGCCCACGCCGCCTCCCGCTTGAAGGATCGCGCTACGCATCGAACGCATCCTCCCGGCGCGACTGGCCGATGATCGGCTGTTCGCGAACGACACGCTCTGCCTCGTCGTAGTCGTGTTCGCGACCGTTCCAGAAGTCCATATTCAGGACGAACAGTTCGACCGTGCTGAGCCGCCGTGCGGACCATCCGGACGCCTGCTGGATGAACTCGGATCGCACGTCGTTCACCCGACTGTCGAGCTTCTCGAACATCTGTGCGCGACGTTCGACGTCGGTGAGGTCCTCGCGACGGGTGACGAACGGGTTGAACAGGAAGCCGATGACGGGAAACTGCGTCAGCTTCTCGGCGGGCGTGCCCTCGTCGCGGAAGCGGTCGTAGACCTCCAACGGGCTGACCTGGACGCCGATGTAGTATCGCACCTGCTGGATGCCGCGCTCCCGCATCTCCTTCGGCCGGGTCTCCCGGTACTCCTCGAGGAGTTCCTTGAAGATCGGATTCTCCGTGACGTCCTCGTCGTTGAGGCGGTCCTCGATGTTCTCCGTGATCTGCTCCACCGGGAATGAGCGGGTTGTGGCGTGGAGTTTGAGCTTCGAATCCAGCTCTTTGTTGGCGAAGTCCTCGCCGGCGTCTTGGAGCTGTGCCCAGTCGTCGGACATCGCGAAGTCCATGTTGTCCGGGTCGATCTCGATGAACGCCTCCATCGTCCCGTCGGCCCGCTGAATGGCTCTTGCGCCCGGCCACGCTCGCTCGATGTTCGTGAGGTCCTGCGTACGTTCGTCCGGCTTGAAGGGCGTGTAGTTCGCCAGACCGCCCTCATTCCGCTCTGTCTCGTTGGTACTCCCATCAGCGTCTTCGGGAGCACTGAAGGTAATCTGCGGCCGTTTGACGTACCGATAGACGTCCTTGGTCCACGTCCACGCGTTCAGGTGATCGGGAGAGACGTAGACGATGGCAACGCCAAAGCCGAAGCCGCCGGCGACGAACGGAAGTGCGAGCGATTCGATCCCCGTGAGGCCGGCGATGAATAGGCCGACGATCGGAAAGGCGATCAGGACGCCGACGTCACCCTCCTCAATGTTGAGGTAGGGGATGCGACTCTCCTCGCCGAACTGGTCCATGATGCGCCGTGCGGCTGCGTCTTGATCTATCGACATTGTTAGTGGATACCTCTATCAAAGTCCATTCCGCGTTCCTCACCCGCTGTATCCGACGTAGTACCACCAGGGTCGTTCTCGGTCCGTCGGTATGAGGGCGTACTATCTCCACCCTCACCATGACCGCCTTGGGCCGCAGCTTTCTGTGCAACGGCATGGCCGGCTGCGGCTTTCGGCCCCCACCGAGCAGCGGTTGTCGCGACGCCGGCACCCCCAACATACGCACCGGCAGCTACGCCGCCGATGAGGGCTGCGCCCTTGGTGGCGCCGCCGATAACTTTCGCCGTCAGCGGGGTTGCGTATTTGAACGTCTTCCAAGTGATATAGAGCGCGATAAGCGGCAGTGACGCGGCAACCAGGTACTTCAGAAACGCACTATTTGGCGTGAGGGCCCCTTCCGAATACAGCAAATCGTATCCTTTGAACACGACTGCTGCTGGGAGGGGTAGAACCGCCAAAGGAACAAACCGCTTGGAGAATCCCATCGCGATGTCCGAAAGGACTGGGACATTACCATAGGCGAGAGCAAACGCTATCGGCATCCCGTAGACATACACGTAAAGCAATACCTCTCGAATATAGTAGAGGGCCTCAAGTGCCCACATCGAGAGGCCACCAACAATTGCGAACACGAATGCAAGCCCGGGATTGGTCAGAGATTCTTTGAGAAAATTCAGCATCGCATCACCCAGGGTTTCGAGACTCGGCATCAATGCGATGGTGAACCCGTCGACGATGTAGAGACCAAGAACACTGACCCAGTACCAGCTGATGATAAGAAACGCGCCAACCCACGCAGTCTT
This sequence comes from Halolamina sp. CBA1230, assembly GCF_002025255.2. Lineage (GTDB taxonomy): Archaea > Halobacteriota > Halobacteria > Halobacteriales > Haloferacaceae > Halolamina. The sequence continues at coordinate 141,832 of NZ_CP054589.1, read as the reverse complement.
CTTTGTCCGTCTCGCTTCGTATACACTTCCGATATTGAATATCCGAACTGTGTGTCGCCCTTGAATACACATCACCAGAAGGAGTAATGAGATGAGCATAATCTCACCTCCGACCAACGCATCCCGAATTGCAGGCCAGGGTCCGTTTGTTGGCGCACCAAAGACAAATGCACCGTCGGTTTCGGGCGTTGGAGTCCCGAACATCTCCTCAGTGAGGGTTTCATAACCAGTGTTCAATCCCTCCATGAAGAGGGAGATCACCCAATCGACGACGTCTTTGAACCCCTCTAGGACGACATCAATCAGGTCCACCATAGTTAGTCCTCACTAATCGTAATCTCGCAATTATCGAATTCCTCTGACGCGGAGTAGTGGATACTGTAAGTATTGGAAACTCGGTTTGTCCCCACTCGTGTTTCTATAATGACTTCGAAGCTCCCGGTTTGTTCTTCGCTCTCACACGAAGTCCCCTCACCTCGAACGAACGCAAACGGTGAACGGTAACTGTACAGTGTGAGCTGCTCTCCCGGTTCTATGACTACCTCGTCAACCTCTGTATCTTCTTCTGGATCGTATATGCCACTGACATCATCGTTTTCATCATAGTTCGTCCCTTCCTCATCCGAGGGATATGGAACATCTCCAATAAAGAGGAGCTGCGTGATCGCATCCGGGCCATTCCCTTGGTTTTCAACAGATACGAAGGCCTCTTTTGAGATTTTATCACTCGAGCTATTCCACATCTTTTCAGGCTGATTCTTCCCGATCCCCATCTCCACGATGCTAAGATTCGGCTGAACGGACAGAGCGGACTCTTGCACAGTTTCTTCGCCCTCTAGTGCGAGAACGCGATACTCGCCTGGAGCGTATGACGTTCCAATCTCAAACGAAACCTGCTGTGCTCCTGTCGCTACGTCACGTTGACCGAACAATTCTCCATTCGGCTGGATGAGATTGACTTGGCTGACATCGGTGTCTTCCGAGAGTTCCACCACGACCGTTGTCCCATCAACAGCAACGCGCTGAAGTGGACCTTGGTCATTTTGAGATGGAGACCCATTACTGGGTGTTCCGGAGCTCTCATTTGTATTCATACACCCAGCAAGGGTTGTGAGTGCGGCGCCGGCGACTGTTCGGAGGGCGGTTCGCCTACTGATGGGTGGGGTATCTCGTGTCATGAATTGCGTTGGAAGATGTCTGCTGGACCGAGCATCCGCAGGAGGCGCTTGCCAGCGTAGAACATCACGAAGAACGGCAGGAGCTGCCAGCCGACCTCGAACACCAGCGCAAACCAGCCGTCGATCGTTCCTAGAGGGTGCCAGCGGGCCGTCGCGGTATCACTCACGTACGCCGGGTCGTGACCGAGCCACGAGCCAGAGTGGTACCGAGCCGTGTAGATGCCCGGTTCGTCGATGGTCACGATCGCCACCCCCGAGGCGTTGGTCTCGACGCGCTGATCTGCGACCGTGATGTACCCGTTCCGGGTGGTGCCGCCGATTGGATACTGACGGCGATCGTCAAGCGCAATCGGCGCACCAGTTTGATTGTCCCGCAGTTCGACCCTGAGCGTCGCTTGCGACTGATTCTGCTGGATAACCTTAACAGTAAGATTGCTGCGGTGGAGTTGTCGCTCGGAGCCGGCATCCGACTCGACGATTGACGCATTCACGCCCCGGACGATTCCCGCAACATGGAGCGCCTCTCGATCGACGTTCTCAGCTCGAACGGCGACGCCGTACGTCGTCGTGTACGATTGGTTGACGATGTCGATATTGATGTTCTCACCGATGGTGCCGACCGGAGACGGGCGGTCAGTCCCCCAGGTCTCGATGAGTTCCGGCCCGTCTCGAACCGGCTCGGCACGCGGCCCGATCCGCGAGGGATAGGCGTGGACGTACACCGGAATCGCGTCCGACTCGACGGTGGCGCTATCCGTGCGATTCGACCGGACGAGCGTGTCCCAGTTGGTGTTCCGAGCGGTGTAGAACCGCCAGATGCCACGGACCCGTGCCTCACCGTCCTCCGTGAGCGTGTACCCCTGCCACGGCCGCGACTGGAAGATGGCCACGCCGGCGTCGCCGTTCGGATACTCGGCGTAGTAGGGGTACGCCGAGAGGTCGTAGATCTCGACGGCGATCGAATCGGAGACGTTGTGTGATTCCGTCCGATAGGTGACGTCGACGTCCGTCCGGTCACCCAGGTCGGTCCTGACGGTTTTCTTCAGCCGGACGCTAATCTCCGCTTCCAGCGTGAGATTCGCACTCCAGTCGTCCTCGATCTGGTAGTCGAGGACAGGCGTATGGGCTCCGTCACGCTCGGCGATGGTCTCGCCGTCCTTCTTCAACCGGACTTCTTCGATCTCGTGCTCCGTGAGCGACCATGAGATAGTTGTGTTGCCGGAGGAACTCCCGTTGGGGACGCGAACGCGGTAATCAACGAACCCGCGCATCGTCCCATTCGGTGCGATATAGAGTGGGGTTTCACCGGACTCGAGGTGTCCACGAGTGGAGGGCTGGACCGCGAAGATCGTTGCGTGAGCATCTTCGATGAAGACGCCGTCCTCAAGGTCCGCGTGCGGCGGATGCACGGACGTATCTGGGCCGCCGGCGTCGAGGTCCTCAAAGTCGTTCCGCGTCCACGTCGCCGCAGTCGCCGGCGGTCGTTTGAACGTAACGTCCGTCCCGTTGGCGACCTGATGGACGGCGGAGCGGTTCTCGCCGTAGCGCTGGCGGTACTCTTCTTGGCTGATGTAGTTGTCCGCATCACGTGACCACAGCGTTGCCGACTCGTTTTCCGTGAGCCCATTCCCCTCCGTACCTGGTCGTGGCGGGTCAGCGGCGACGATACCCGTGACTAGGCTCGTCGCGAGCAAGCCGGCCATGAGCACGGAGAGCTCTCGGTGGTTCATAGGGCTCGCAACGGTGCTGTGGAGTGCTTACCAGGGGACGAGGTCGACGCACTGCGCCAGCGGGAGGCCCATCATTGACCCGGCGACGGTGTAGAGCGGGCCGAGGACGACGAGGACGACCGCGGACTTCATCGCCGAACGCTTGTGGCGCTTGAGCCCCTTCTTCTGCTCGGGATTGAGGGTGAACATCTCGATAAGGGAGTCAGCCTGCCAAACGATTGCGAGGCCGACGATCCCCAGCGCGGTGGTCAGCTGGAAGAACCCCTCAATCATACTCGGGAGGTTGTCTGCGCTACAGACCGCGTTACTCTGGGCTGCAACCGGTTGAACGGCAAACAGGCTCAGGAGGACGATGGTGAGCGCTGCCTGCCGAGGGATTTTCCCAGTCAGCGGTGACTCGGTGTCAGTGCTACGCTCAGGGTCGGAGGGAGTCTGGTCCTGTGACATAGCGGGTCAATCATCGGTGGCGTCTCCAGCCGTTGGCTGGTTCTGCTGCTCTTCGACGAGCGACTGGAGGTCGTCGAATCGGTTGGTGTCCTCTGCGATCTCTTCGAGGGTGTAGCCCTGCTCGCGGGCCCGTTCGAGGAGGTCGCGGAGCTCATCGGGGTCAACACCGCGGACTTCCATTTCCTCGCGGAGGGCGCGGCGATAGAGGGCGGAGGCGTTGATGTGGTCGTTCCACATCAGGTACAGGTCATCGATGTCCTCGATGGTGACTGACCTCGTAATCATACATGCGGGTATGGGTATGCACCGGCTGAGTCCCGGTACATATTGGCACGGTAGCTGGATGAGGAATAAATGCTTTCTGGCTGCCAAGTGGTGCAAATTTATCCGATAAATTATAACCAAATCACTTGTTGACCTAGTAGAAAAAGTCTTAACCAACATCCACTGAGAAAGTTGGGCATCTGTTGGTTAAGAATGAGAATCAGCTCGCTTACTCGAGCTCTACAACCTCGCCGTTTCCGTCGTCGAGGAGCCCCTTCTCGCCTACGCCCGCGGAGAACTGACTCACGATGAACATGAACAACGTCGAGAGACGCACGAATGAGACACCTGAATTCAGACCACGGACGGCCATAACTGGAGAAATAGGTATTCGGCATGCTTAGCAGTATAAAAAAGCAGTCCACCGACTTTTCGAAGAGAATCTCGCTCGTGAACTTGATTAAGAAGCACAGATGAGTAGTAATACGCACGCAGATGGGCCACGTCTACTACCACCACCCCGGCGACAAGCAGTTCTCCCTTGACTTCGTCCATCCAGCTCCTGCCAAAATCGTCTCGAAGATCGTCGACTACGGCGACGACGTCGCTGTGAAGGTCCAGAAATACGATATCGACGAACCGTTCTACGTCATCTACACATCCCGCGTCGGCGGTGGGCCTGTTCAAGAGATTGATTTTAACCTGAACGAGTCGCTCTCAGAGATGAGTGCCGACAACAGTACCATCATCGTTCGTCTTCTCGAGATTTACCGCGCACTTATCGCTCAGAACGAAGAAGAAGAGGGAACTCCCGTTGAGGCGTACAAGAATATCGACGTCGATGCACTGCCGGACGTTCTCGACCGGACGTCGTGGGAAGGATCAGCAACAGACGTAGCGGGCCGACTCGCCTCGAACCTGATCCTCAAGCACGCGCTTCCAAATGCCAACCATCGAACCGCTGTTGCGCTGATTCAGTTCTACCTCCGGCGACTGAATCCGGATTTCGCTATGCCGGAAACCTCTGTAGAGACCGATCCAGAATCCTACGACTGGCGAGAGTGGGTGAACGAGTACATCAACGAATCGAAGCGACTGTTGACCGTTCGACGGAAGAACGTCCTCTTCAAGCACCTGTATAGCTTCGGTGCGCGGACGCTTGAGCGAAAACACGCAGTCGAGATCGATCTGACTGAATACGAGTTGGATATGTACCCAAGTGAGGCGAAAATCGCCTACGCGGAGAAGCACGAAGATCTCTGGGTAACGTTTGTTGAGGAGGCTGTCGAACGTGCCGGCTATCCGGAGCTAAAAGAGACGTCTGGCCTCTCGAAAGCAGAATTCGCCGAAAAAATCCGAGACCTCAACTAAGCGGTTCTACTAGTCTTGAAGCGTGGCGACTGTTCGGCCCGTTTCCTCGGCCTCTTCGCTGCGCGACATATTGTACGTCGCGAGCGCTTCGTCAACCGCTTGGTCAAGGCTCATTGGTTAACCTAATCTAGGTTCTCCTCCCGTATAAACGCTTGCGTCAATCGATCTGTTCGAGTGCTTCAGTTGCGACATCACCCAATTCACCGGCTTCAATATGCGAATACCGTTCACGAACCATCTCCTCCGAGTTATCGAGATAGCGAGCCGCAACAGTGTACCCGAACGCGCGGACTAGCACCTCGCCCATTCCACGTCGACCACCGTGGGGCGCGAGATAGTCGTGTTTCGGATGGTCGATGTCGATCTCTGCAGCCTCTGAGAGCCGTTGGAGAATCGACCGTGCGCCGTCCGTCGTGATCGATGGAGGCCGAATGTCCTCATCGAGCGCCAGCAGCAGGTCGCGAGCGTACTCCGCACGGCGTTCAGTGATTGCTTCTGGGCGTTCCCCTCGATCGGCGAGGTCATCCTGGACGAGCTCTGCGAGCGTCCGTTGGTCGAACGTCGGAAACACCGGCCACTGCTCCGTCGGCGGGTCCATCAGCTGGCGATAGCTTCGCAGCGGAGAAATCACTGGATCGGGGAGACTCGCGGCGTCCCACTGCTGTTTCTTCCGGTAGACGTCCATACTGCCGTCGTCAAGGGAGAGGTCCTCCCAGCGGACGCCGCGCCGGCGCGGGTCGTTCGGATCGCGGAGGAGTTCTCCAACGCGGACAGCTGTGTACGCCAAGACGAACACCAGCGCCCGGTCACGAGCCGCCTTCAGCGCCGCGTAGCGTGCTCGCTGCTTGTCGAGGGGGTCAGTACCCTCCGGGAGTGTCGTGTACGTCTCGACGGCGTCGCGGGCCCGTTCGTCGACGTGGCGGGTGAGGGCGTGGCGCTGTTCGGACGTCCAGGCCTGCTGGTCGCCGGGCTTGCGGCCGTCGTCCTCCGGTAACGGCGCCATCGCACTCGCCCGCTGCGCGTAATGCGCCTCGAGATACCCTTCGTTGACACACCACCCACACCAGGCAGAGATATAGCGGTAATAGGTTTGTACCGTGTTCTGCTTGAGTCCCCGATCTCCACCGAGATGTCGGGCGTACTCCCGGAACACGCGTTCGTCGAGATCGTCGAAGGTCGGTTTGCGGTCGACGTCGTCGGAGACGATCCCGGTCCAGTCGTCGGCGCCGCGGTCGCCGGCGGCCCACTCGGCGAACCGTTCAAGCTCGCGTGCAGCGTTACGTCGATAGTTCCCACCGTCGCCGCCGCGGCCTTTCCCCTTGTCCTGGAGGTAGCGCTCGAAGGAACTCGCGAGTGACTGATTAGTGCGTTCTCGAGGTGTCATCGTTCCTCGTTCGCGTACTGGTAAGTCGGACGGACGTCCTCGAAGAGCGTTTCGACGATTTCCCAGAGGATCAGGGAAGGAGTCTCGTATTCAAATGTGATCCCCCAGCGGTCCTCCGTATTGGCGGCAGAGTACTGGAAATGCGCCCGTCCGAGATCGGGATGGTCCTCGTCCTGGTGCCAGCCGGCGTGAAAGCCCGTGTTCGGATCGGTGTAGTTGATACGGAACCAGTCGTGAGGGTCCTGTCGATACCACTTGACGGTCAGTTCCGGCGAATCAGGGCCCGTTGGGGGATTAAGGCGGGCTGGATCAAAAACCGCCCGCAGCTGCTTGGCCTCGATATCGTCAGGAACGTACTCGACGGCCGTGATCTGGGGGACACGGTCGAGGACGTCCCGCTTCAATTGGGCGTAGAGGTTCGCGTTCGGGTCACCACCTGGATGCGGGACCGACATCCGTTAGCTGCTGGCCTCGGCAGACTCTGTCGTCGGAGCGAGGAAGTCCCATTCGCGGATGGCAAAGCCAACGATCTGGATACGACGCTGAAGGTGCTCCCACTCGCGGGCAATCTCACGGCGACGGTCTTCCTCGTCACCGTCAAGGGACTCGTCAGCGAGCGTTCCGCGAAGCTGATTCGGTGACTCGACGCCGAATTCGCCCTCCCAGTCGCGAATCTGCGTCTTCATATCGGCGAGACGGTCCGTAAGCTCCTCGACAGTGTGCCCGCTGTCTCGAAGCCGCATCGCCTCCTGCATCGCTTGGCGGCGATAATCTGGGTAATACGTGGTGTGAGTACCGCTTTCGTCACGGTGGAGGATGCCATCGTCGACGAGCCGATCGAGGACGCGTTTGGTCGGCTCGTGTGACCAGCCCGCTTCCGAGGCGATCCAGTTGGCCGTCTGAGGCTCCGAAAGCTGCCGGGCGGTCATCCTCACGCGGTCTTCGCCCGTGGTTTGGCGTTCCATTAGGCCCTCGGAGTTCGGTTCGTCTTCGGACATACAACACCGTTCGCGCTTTGTCTTAATATAGGTTGAGGTCATTAGTTCTATATCGAGTGCGTTTCTTCGCCATCGCCTCGACCCCGGCTGAGGAGAGTCAGAGCAAACTCGGAGCCCGGTCTTGTCGGCTCTACCCGGGGGAAGCGCCGTTGTGAGGGGGTTGCAGCATTCGTGCTTCACCGACGGCGTCGGGGTACTTCAAACTGGTCGTGATTATTGGCATAATCAGGACCACTTGTTGTTTTCGAGCCATCGGGAGAATTCGAGGAACTGAAGTCTCTTAGCGCCGGAATTCCGCACTACAGGAAATCGTATACCGTATATCGCTATACAAAATCTTGGTCCTTGGAAGTTGAGACTACGCCGGGTATAGCGGATCTGTGATGCGTGAATTTGTCCGATACGGTCAGCGCAAACTACCTCAGATATCTTTCCAAGCGGCCATTCTTATCATACTTCCAACCGTATGGGCGAATTTTCGAGACTTCCAGCAGTGTAGCCACTCAGATAGTGCGCTAACCCGAACAGAGCACCTTACTACCCGACTCCTGTCTTCTTCTTTAGCAGCGTCAGCGTATTGTCGGCTGTCACGATTGGCGAATGCTCGTATTCACCAGTCAATTCGATCTGTACAAGCAGGTCCACCGCCCGCCAGATCGAGTACAGCAGACAGGCGAACGCAAAGTAGAAGAAACGGAGTCCGAAGTCTTTGGACGTCGTTGCGGCCATGAATCGCTTGATCGATTTGTAGCCGCTCTCGATTTCCCATCGATATCCGTACTCGGTAAGGTGGCCACTGCCCCGATTTGCCATGAAAACGGAGTACTGCCGATGATCGTCGTGTTCGGAATTCTCCTTCCGACGGTAGATTAGCGTCGTCTCGTGCCACTCGTTTTTCCCGAGGTGGAGCTTCCGGTCAGTCTCATACCGATCTTGATCACGGCGGAGCAACCGCTTGGCCTGCGCTTTCTCACTCGTCTGCATCCGCTTTGGAACAACGTAGGAAAGCCCACGCTGGCTGATCATCTCTAGGACGTGCTGGCTATCGAACTCCCGGTCCATCAGCACGTTATCGACATGAACGAGGCTCTCCGCGGAGTCGAGTAGATCCTTGACGAGTTCTTTCCGACTCTCGCCCTTCCGAACTGGTCGCGCATCCAGTACCATTGGAACAGCGTTACCGACCAACTGAACTGTGGCCCACTGATAGGCGTACTCGTCGGTCTGCTCTTTCGTCCCAATGATTTCGTCCTCGTGGCCCGTTCTATCGCCCGTGAAGGGATCGGCTTCGGTGATGTCGATCGCGACGATTCCTGCGCGGAAGAACGTCTCCGTCTCTGCGAGCTCGTCAATGAGTTGCCGGAGAGCCTGTTGATACATCTCGCGAACCTTCGGTACCGAGAGCTCGCGTAGGTGATCACGATGAACATGTCCGAGTGGTGTTCGCTCCCGCGTTGACTCGTGTATGAAGCTGCGAGCGCCTTCGTTGGCGGCCAAGTTCTCCCGGAGCCCGAGATAGGTCTGTAAGCTCCAGTAGGCGTTTTCGTGAATCTCACAGCCCTCACCACGATTCAGCGAGAACGCGGGAAAGACGACTCGACTGACGTGCTCGGTAATCGTCTCAGCTTTGTCGAGAATAGCCCGACTGTCTGGGTCGGATTTATCTCCGTCGTCGCCTCGAGATGGGAGGATTTGCACTGGTTCCCGCGGGACGGCGACATCCGCATTCTGCGCTTTGATGAGGATCGTTCGAGCCGCTTTCTGGACCGTCTCGCGGAGATCTCGCGTGAAGCGCTCGTTCCAAGTGCGCCATAGTGTCGATTGATCGGGGACCGTCCCCAACTCTAGGCGTTCGCAGAGTTCGGGGTGGCTACCGAGATATTCGAGGAGAGATGTTTCGTGCTTCCATCCGTAGAGTTCTTTCAGCAAGAACACGCGAAAGAGAGAATTCATCTCGTAGCGTGTCGACCTTCTGTAGCGGTCATGGACCTCGAAGCGGAAGTAGGCTAGAGGAATCGAGCAGACGAACTGTTCGAGTGAGTCATGATCAGGGTGCGTAAACCAGACACTCGAGACGACTTGAACGTCCGATTCCAACCCAGCGAGCGAGGTTCGATCGTACAGCGGCGTCGAATCATATGCGGGCCACTCGACGTGCTGTTTGTGTGCGATTCGTCGAAAGACACTGCATCGAGACTCGCGAGTCGCGACCACTACGGATGGATATCCCGGACATACTCAAGAGTCCGTCTAACTTACCTGCATAGCGGTTTCGGTAGCTCTGTTGGATTCCTCAGTCGCGAACAGGTCTGGTGTAGCTAATCGTTAGATGTAGTGTGAGCAGTCACCAACTTATCCCAACGTTGTATGGATTGATGCTCGCCGCTAATGTATCGCGATGATTAGACCCCATACTTTATCTGCCCGAAAGAATAACTATTGATAATGGTAGAAACTGATCCTGACCCCGCCGAGTCTACTTTGTATGTGTGTCAAGAGTGTGGAGCTGGTGTCGAAAACCCGGAACATGAAGATGAGTGTCCCGACTGTGGTGGACCATTGCGAAACACAACTGTCGCTCACGACTAATCCCAGTTGACGGCTTAGCTGATGATGCGATAGCCGTTAGGTTGCAGCAGCATCCGTGTTCGGTTAAAGAGCGAATCCGACAGACGCCGACGTCTTGATGAGCTTATCTCAAAAACCGCGTAGAGAGAGAGGTTGTGCTACCTGGATTCTCTCCAACGCTCATACGACGCCGGTTGGTTTCCCTCTTTCCTGCAGAACCGAACATGAATGGGCGTAACACGTAACCACTTGAATCTCAAAGTACTGCCAGATAAAACTCTCGACACTTATCTTTGTGGTCGGTGCGATCCTATTCTTGCTCCCAGTTCCTGGAACGTTTATTGCTGGAATAGTGGTGTTCCCTGTGGGAGTGCTTGCCCGGTGGCGTGGATCGTAGCTCGATTCGTTATCCTCAGTGATTCTCTTCGGAAGTAGCGACGGAGAATAACTGCGTGAACACGGCGAGTACCTATCCAGCACCCTTTCGGAACATTTTATTGGCACACATAGAGGATGCCGAATCCAAGGAGACAGAGTCCAATCCAAATTTCCAGAATTGACCGACAACGAGGCTCAAGCGTACGCAATTGCGGTTGCGAAGATCGGCGGTTACCTTGACTGAAGTTCCGATCCACCGCCCGGCTGGAAGACGATGTGGAAAGGCCTCAAGAAACTTCAGACCTGGGCAGAGGGATACGAACTGAACTCCTGAGACTTATGGGTAAGAGACAGGACTCAAGCCGTGGGCTTTCGCCTTGCATTACTGTAAGATCCTCCGAACAGCTGTTTTCTCCGGTGATTGTCTATTTGCGCGGGCGAGACGGTGGCGCGTGTCAAGGGGCGTTTCCAGGTCGTGGCCCTCGGGAACCAGTACGGTCTCCTGTTGTATACTAGGAGGTTCGACGCCCGACGGGTTATCTGTATCAGGACGTGGACGCGTGTCGGACCGATGGCGGACCGCGACCGAGTCCTGCTCGTCGACCTGACCTGACCCGAGTTCGGCAGCCAGCTTTTCAATTGTGAGCGGAGTACGGCCGGTATGAGTGACAGTGATGGAAGTCGTCCGAGCGACACGATGCGGGAGCGCGTGCCGGAGAGCAGTCGGAAGTTCTGGCTACTGTTGAATGCGAACCGGTGGCTAGTCGCCGCCGGCATCGCGGGCGGCGTGTTCCTCGCGCTCGCCATCATCGGGCACCTCCACCCGACCAGGCCGCTGGCGCTGTTCAGCCAGGCGGACCCTATCGAGACGCTGTTCCAGGGACTGCTCACGTCCATCATCACGGGCGTCACGCTCGTGCTCACACTCAGCCAACTCGTACTCTCCCAGGAACAGGGGCCGGTCGGGGACCAGCGCGAACGCATGGAGGGCGCGATGGCGTTCCGGAAGGACGTCGAGGACGTCATCGAGGAGCCTGTGAGTCCCGCCCAACCCTCGGCGTTCCTCCGGTCGCTCGTGAAACTCACGAAGCGGCACACGGACGCCCTCCAGGACGCCATCGCAGACATCAATGACGACAACCTGAACGACCAGGTGGCTGCGTTCACAGAGAACGTGAAGCGGAACGCGGACGCCGTCCAGAGCAATCTCGAAGGCTCCCAGTTCGGCGAGTTCGACGTGGTGTTCTCCGCGCTGAACTTCAACTACTCGTGGAAGTTGTACGCGGCGCGCCGCATCCGCGCAGAGAACGAGGACGTGCTCACCGAGGAAGCGCACCACGCGTTCGACGAACTCATCAACGCGCTCGAACTGTTCGGGCCGGCGCGCGAGCACTTCAAGACGCTGTACTTCCAGTGGGCGCTCATCGACCTCTCCCGGACGATGCTGTACGCGTCCATCCCGGCGCTCCTCACGGCGGTCGCGGGCGTCGTCTACCTCGAACCGGCGCTGTTCCCAGGGACCGTATTCGGCGTGCGCACGCTCGTCGTGGTGGTGAGCGCGGGCGTGGCCATTTCCCTGCTGCCGTTCGCGTTCCTATTGTCCTACATTCTTCGTATCGTCACCGTGACGAAGCGCACACTCTCCATCGGGCCGTTCATTCTCCGGGAGACCGACCGGTCCCGTGACCTCGACTGGGGAGAAACCAAAGCGAAGAGCGGGGAGAGTGCGGACGTCGGCACCCAGACCGAGTAGCGCGGTCCGAGACTTACATGGGAGTGTCGCGTACAGCACCACGTGTACGACGCGGTGCTCGTCCCCATAATCGGCATCATTCGTCCTTGCTACCCCTACGTCACGCTCCTCGTTCAACGTGCACATCTGAGTTGAAATCCGTGCCCGAACCGATGAGAGAGCTGTCACCGATCGGTCCCTCGGAACTCGCTCGGCTCCGTCAGGTGAGCCCCCAGAAAAACGCGATCCCAAGGACTGTGACGATCGAAAGGAGGAGTTGGAGCGGGGCACCGATGCGGGCGTAATCAGTGAACTTGTAGCCACCGGGTCCGTAGACGAACAGGTTCGTCTGATAGCCCACCGGCGTGATGAACGCGGTGGACGCGGCGAAGGCGACCGCGAGGATGAACGCGAAGGGATTCCCGCCGACTTCCTGTGCGGTCGTGACAGCGACGGGGATCATGAGGACGACGCTGGCGTTGTTCGAGATGACGCTCGTGATGAGGCCGGTGGCGATGTAGAACACCCAGAGAACACCCATGACGGGCAGGAACGTCCCGGTGAGGGCGATGATCGACCCGATGTACGTCGCTGCACCTGACTGTTCAAGCGCGATGCCGAGCGGGATAACTCCCGCAAGAAGGAGGATAACGCTCCAGTCGACACCGTCGTATATCTCCCCGGGTTTGATAACGCCGGTGACGACCATGGTAACGACGCCGGCGAGCGCGGTCTGTACGATGGTCAGATCGATCGCCGCGAACGCACCGACACCAGTGATGGAAGCGACTGTGCCCCAAGGGATACCGACAAGGCCGACGACGGCGACGATGATACCGATAGCCCACGGGATCTTCTCGGTGCGGTAGTCCGCCGTCTCCGATTCGTGAGCAACGATGAAGTCCGGATTCGATGAGAGACGGTCGATGCTGTCCGACGGGGCCTGGACGAGAAGCGTGTCGCCGACGCGGAGTTCGACGTTATCGAGCCGACTCCGTATCGTCTCCCCGCCGGAGCGGAACGCGAGGACGCTCGCGTCGTATCGTTCACGGAACGAGGAGGTCGTGAGCGTCTCGCCGAGGAGAGAAGAGCCGGACTGGATGACAATCTCGACGAGTGCCTGTGCGTCCCCCTCGGGTTCGAGTTCCGAGTCGGTGGGTGGGGTGCCGACGAGGTCGAGTCCCTTGAGTTCGCGGAGGGACCCGAGCGTCTCGCGGTCAGTTCGGATCGTGAGGACGTCGCCGGTACGAATGCGCTTGCTTCCGATTCCTTCGAAGTACGTCTCCCCGTCACGAAGGATCTGCATGATGTCCGCGTCGAATTGGGATTCGTCGATCGCGTCTCCGACCGCTTTTCCGACGATGGTGGCGTCCTCGCGGACGACGACTTCCGTCACGTAGTTCTGGAGTTCGTATTCTTCGATGTAGTCTCCCCGGGCGGGGACGCGTTCGGGGAGAAGTCGATGGCCGACCGTCATGAGGTAGACGGACCCGGTGACGAGCACGATGACGCCGAGGGCGGTGAAGGTGAACATCGAGAACGACCGACCGATGAGCCGTTCGGAGACGCTGGATGCGAGAAGATTCGTGGACGTTCCGATGAGCGTGAGCATCCCGCCGAACATAGAGGCGAACGATAGCGGGATCAGCAGCTTGGAGGGGGAGGTATTCCCCTTGTGGGCGAGATCGGAGATGACGGGGACGAGGATCGCGACGACCGGTGTGTTGTTGATGAACCCCGAGACCGGGCCGGCGACAGCGATCGTTGCACCGAGTTGCTTGCGCTGGCTGTTACCGGCGAACGCCGCCATCTTCCGGCCGATGATCTGGACGAGACCGGTCTTACTGATGCCGGTGCTGAGGATGAGCATCGCGAGGACGGCGATGGTCGCCGTGCTGGAGAAGCCGGAGATCCCCTCCGTGACGGAAATGTTCGTCCACGGCGAGAGGAGGGTGAGCACGACGATGATGAATATCGCCGTGATGTCGATCGGGAGGAGTTCCGTGACGAAGAGGAACAGCGCCAGGAGGACGATCCCGAACACGACGAGCATGTCCGTCGTGACCGGCGGGACCGTCCCGGCCTGCGCTTGAAGCAAGGTGAGACTCATAGTTCGGGTTTCAGAGATCCACTCATACGGTAGCTATCGAGGTCATATGTATAGGCTATACATTCTTACTGATATGATTAGTGGATAGCCGGCCGTCCATTCGCCACTCTCCCGTGAACCGACTCTGGCCGTCATACACGACCGCAACCATGCCACGGTCTTCGCTCTCAGTGAGGCCAATAGCTCATAACCGATACAGCTCTGAATAGTTTCACTAAATTCAGTCATATTCTCAAGCAGAGAGGTAACTACAGACGAAGTTTATCTCAGCACAGGCGGTCAATTTGCGAGATGAATATGTTGGATCGTTTGCTATCGGCCAATGAGTCCCAATACCCGTCTGCGAACGTCATCGGCTGAATCATATGTTTGGTCCTCAGTTGAAGCGAGTACGTCCGCTAGGGATTGCTTGCCCCCCTGAGTCTCGAGTTCATACTCGCCATAGGCCTCAACCAACTCATTTGTCGTGGCTGGATAGTCGTGCGATTTGAGCGCTTCATCAAGATCACCAAGCCGCTCGCTTGGATCATTGCCCATCGGTTCCTTCTCATCACCGCGGGTCCGGGCCTCCTCTACCTCCCGCTCGCGCTGGCGCTCCTCTTCACGATCCGCTTGCTCATCTCGTCCCTGTTTATCATCTGCCATATACCACGGTTGGGTATCCAGGCGGATAACAGTGGGGCAGGTTATCGGGAGGACTATTTTGAACACACCGTGCGATCACCCAACCCGACCAGATCCATCAAAAAACATCTACAAGATGAGCGCCCTGTAGCTCGCACGGCGTCAGAGATCTTCTCCGAATCGGCTACATAATGACGGAGATAACAACTTGCATCTTCAGGGATGAAGCTCCACTAGTTGTCACCGGTATTCCGAGATTGTTCGATACGGAACATAGTATCCGATGTCATCGATCCACGTCGACAGCCACTCGTCAGCGGTTGGCTCATCGATCTTTCCAGCATCAATCGCAGCCAACAGGACGCCAACCGACCCGACAACGGTCACCCCCTGTTCTTTCGCAAACGATCGGGCATCCCCGTCGTCGGTTAGCAGTCGGCCGTCGTGTGCGTCCGTCAAAGCGAACGCCTGTGCTTCACCGGGATCGAGATGGCTACTGACGACTGCCTCTCTGTTTGCGACAGTGTCCGAAATCGTCGCGACTGGAATCTCATCGCCGAGGGTATCGAGTGCTGACTGAAGATACGGATGATCATCAACACCGTTTTGAGTTCCTCACGAACGACTGGAACCGCGCAGATTCCAGAGAGTCCTGCAACCACCCACAGCTGGTCGATATATGCAAAGTTCGAGAGGACAGTCGTGTTCAGGACGCTCGGGTTCGTTGGAATCTCTTAACCTGTCATTTCGCACGCGACTCCGCGTCGTCCGAGTCCTCATCACCGAATTCGAGTTCGCTCGCTGCTTCTCCCTCGTAGGCTGCGTCGTCTTCGTCAACGAGTCCGAGGCGGAGTTCAACACCGTGCTCACGGAGGATATCCCGCATCGTCCATCGATCGACATCAGCGAGTCTCGCAGCATCACCGAGTGTGATTCGTTCGCGTTCGTAGAGCGCAACCGCGGCCGCAATACGCTCGTTCTCGTGGTCTTCGAAGTATTCACGAACGAACTCTCGCAATGCATCGCTCTTGCCACCAAACACGCCAGCCTCGACAGCTCCCTCAATGAGGAGGTCGAGATCGTCTGGATAGGAACCGGTGATGCGGGCCATCGTTCTATCTCAGGCTACGTCTTCATACTATTTATGAACTGCGCCAGAATGCCATATGCATTGAGACGACCAGTCTCAACTTCTCTTGGTCCTCGTTCTGCGCGAGGTCATTCGTCTCCGAGTTCCGAAAGCCGAGACTGGATTTCCTCGGCATCCGCCTCAGAGAGCGCCTCAACACCGAACTGGACGAGTAGCGGGTAGAAGTGGCGGTTCTTCTTGAACTCGTCCTGCCCCGCCTTGCGGAGCTTCAGCTGGGACTCGAGGTAGGTGTCCTCCATCTCGTCGAGGACATCGTCCGGAATGTAGATCGTCCGCCCATTCCACTCGTCCTTGATGTTCGTCTTCGTTCTGCTCGTTTCGTTCGTTTCACTCGTTGAAGTCGATTCGGTCGTTTCGGTCGATGAACTGGTTTCCTCCGTTTCACTCACCTCACTCGTTTCGCTGGAATCAGCCTCCTCGTCCTCCTCTTCGTAGTTGCCCTCGATGCCGGAAGCATCGCCCCAGCCGTCGGTCATGCTTCCACCTCCTCAGGTGCGGTCTTCTCAAACGTCTCGTCGAACAGGTCGGCGATCTGGTTGAACAGGTCGCGTGCATCCTCGACGCGCTGGTTCTCCTTGCCGAAGCCGAAGACGGACACACCCTCGCCAATCGATTGAGAGAGGTCGGTCCGCTTCGGGATCTCGAACACTGGGAGGGAGTACGCCGACTTGATCTCCTCGATGGTATCGCGGTGCTCAGCGTTCTGCTCGACACGGTTACAGACGATGGCGAGCCGGTTGATGTCTCCGTACGCCTGTTCGAGAGAGCTCAGCTGCTTGGCGAAAATCTGGAGGCTGTTGGCGTTGAGCTTCTCGGGAATGACGGGGATGACGACGTTGCCGGTCGCGACGAGGGCGTTGTCGGTGAGGACGTTCAGGGATGGCGGCGTGTCGACGATGATGTAGTCGTAGTCCTTCTCGAGTTCGTCAAGAGTCATCTCCAAACGCTCGCGACTCTTCGGCGCCTCAAGCAGCGTCTGGATGTTCTTGTTGTTCGCGAGCTTCTCGCTGGCAGGGAGGATGTCGAATTCCTCGTGCTCGACGATAATGTCGTTCACCGACTCCATCTGGTCGAAGTCGAGGACGTCGAACAGCGTTGTGCGGTCGGTGTCGTAGTACAGATCGTTGTAGCCGAGTGAGCAGGTGAGCCCACCGTGATAGTCGATATCGACCAGGAGAACGTCATGGCCCCGGGCAGCTAGCGCCCCGCCTGTGTGAATGACGTCAGTCGTCTTCCCAGCGCCTCCCTTTTGATTCGCCACGGTGATTCGTGCAGTGTTGGTGTCAGTCATTTCCGTCGTTTACCTCGTTGTGTTCGTTTCGTTCGTTTTGCTCGTTATGCTTGTTCTGTTCGTTTGGTTCGGTGAGGGTGTTTCACTCGGTGAGAGGAATACTACGATGTTAAAACCAACTGTTCGTTTCACTCGTTGAAGCAAACACACTCGTTGCCATCAATCTATTCGTTCTATTCGTTACGTTCGTTTCTCTCGGTTTGATCATCGAGGGCAGGTCGACCAGGACATCCTCAACCAGTTCGTTCCTCAGAATTCGTTCATTACCCTCGTGTTGCTCGTTCTGTTCGTTTTGTTCGTTTAATTCGTTATAGTCGTTCCGCGTGTTTTCGACAGGGGCCAAGGCTACCTCCGAGACGAATGAAGAGATAGTGGCTTCATGGCCATTCGAGTAAGACTTTTAACTGTTACCGGATTATTGGTAACCACCAGATGTACGAAGTGCTCGACGACACGGCGGCGCAGATCGTCCTCGCCGTCGAGAGTGGTGACTCTATCCGCCGTGTCGCCCAACACCTCCACACGCCGTACGAGACGGTGCGACAGGCCGTCAATCGGCTGGAAGACGCAGGCTATGTCCGCTATGACGACGGCCTCGCTGTCGTCGACGAGCGCGTACGCGACGCAGCGCTCGAGCTCGCCGCTGCCAGTGCCGGCGTCAGTCCACCCTCCGTCGAGGAAACGTACGTCATCCCACAGTTCAGTGACTGGTCGTTCGCGTTCACGCGGATCGACGCCGTCTACGTGTGGACGCAGGGCGGCTACCAAGTCAGTCGCGAGCCCGACGACTATCCATTGTTCCTCGCTGTTCGTGAGCAGGACGTCGACGCCTGGGAGACGTTTTTCGAATCGTTCGACCTCCCGACCGCATTCGAGCGACAGCCCCGAGACGAGTTGGACGGACCGCTGCAGATCGTCCTCGAGCCACGCGCGTCACTCGATATCGAGCACGTCGAAGGGTACCCGGTGATCCCAAGAGCCGAGACGATCGAGTATATGCGCGAGAACTACGCCCAGTTCCAGTCGGGGCTGGCGATGCTCGACCGGATGTACGAGGATCTCGATCTTGACGTTGCCTACCGTCAGCTACCCACCGCTGAAGTGGTGGGCTTGTCGGTGGACTCCCGTTCAAACTCCAAGCTGGAGTAGACACTGGACGTGTCGCTCACGTTCAACGTCCCCGACTTCAGGGCAAGCTGACCGTTGCCCAACCCATCGGGACGTTTGCCCGATGGTAAAGCTAACAGGCGGAGGCCGACGTTCTTCGCCGCGTTGTAGTCGCCGTCCACCTCGTACCCACACTCGTTGCACGCGAACCAACCGTCCGAGTCGCGGTTCGTGTTCGACTGGTGGCCGCACTTCGAGCAGGTTTGAGAAGAAAACGCAGGGTTGACCGACTCGACTCGAATCCCGTACTCGGCGGCCTTGTATTCAATTTGCGCTTGCAGTTCACGGAACGCCCAGTTGTGCATCTGTCGCTTCAATTGGTTGTCGTGGGTGTCCATCCGCTCGCGGATGTGGGTCAGGTCTTCGACGGCGATGTACGAGCAATCGCGCCGCAGGGCTTCTTCCACGATTCCGCGCGATATGTTGTGCAGGCGATTCAGGACGAAGCGGTTTTCCCGTCCCGACAGTCGCTGCAACGCCTGCCGAGCGGAACGGGTGCCTTTGTCCTGAAGGCTTCGTCGCACGCGGAAATAGTGGTTCTGCCCCCACAGTAGTTCGCCACCGTCGAAGAACCGTCCTGTGCTGGTCACGGCGACGTTCTTCAGGTTCAAATCCACACCGAGCACGCGGTCGCCGTCGCGCTTGTCTACTTCTTTCTGGATGACGATGTGGAGATAGAACGCATCCTCGTCAGGACGGTAGTGGAGCGTCCCCATCCGTTTCTCGTAGTCGTCGTCTTCGAGGTACGACCGCTGGTACTCACCGAGTACGAAGTCGGCCTCGACACGCCCGTTTACCGTCGAGAGTGTGGCGTACTCGTCTTTGATTGTCAGAGTGCGTTTGTCGTAAACGGCAGAGGGTTCATTGAACGAGGGAAGCGGGCGGTTGTTGCCTTTCTCCCACTCCGCGACGGTGCTTTTCATCGCTTCGACGGCTTTCGAGTAGGCCCGTACCACGAGGTTGGCGGGCAGGTCGGTTTCGTCCCGCAGGTCGTGGTATACTTCGTCGTGGATGGTTGATTTGTTGAGAATCAGGTCGCCATCGTCGTCTCTGCCGTGATCGATAGTGTAGTTGGCGGCGGTGTTGAACTGCTGGATGGTCTGATGGAGGTCGTCACGCCGCTCTTTGGGTACGTTGAGTTTGACCGGAACGGTGCGTTTGACCTCCATCGACCTTCACATGCGTACCCTTTGTTTATATATTCTATGTCAGCGTTGGGGAGTCGGCCTTGCCATAGCTAGTGGGTTAGCTCATAGAGCTTACGCGCTTCCTCCCAGGGATAAAGCGGTGTGCTTCCGTGCTGTTACCGCTATGTAAAACCGAGCGTACCTAGGCAGATACGCAAATCGTGCGAGACTTTATACCTCGGCAGAGCCAAGATTTGTTTGACCAATGAGTCTGGACGACGCTGTTGAAGAAGCTCTCGCAACATACGGGATGTCGCGGAGCGAAGAGGCCGAAGAAACCGGCCGCACGGTCGCGACGCTCCAGGACTAACGTACGCTGCTTACTCGAGATTCCGGATTTTCTCTGCGAACTCCGCTTTAGATAGTCCGGGGGTTTCCATCAGCTCGGGGTTGTCGGTGCGCTCAACCGCTTCTTCGACGAATCCGACCCAGAGCTCCTCGTGCGCTGTTGCGTAGACTGTCTTCGCTTCTGCGGGATACATATCCAGATCGTATGCCGTCAGGTCGATCTGGACCTCGTGTTTCCGCTCAAGCGTTGTCGCTCCGAAGTCAGAGAGATGCTTGAGGAGCACATTCTTCCGACGAACCGTCAAGAGACGCTTTGACTCGTTAATATACTCGTTTACCCACTCCCGCCAGTCGTATGTCTCTGAGTCGATTTCCACGGAGGTCTCTGGCATCGAGAAATCGGGAGCAATCCGACGGAGGTAGAACTGAATCAGGGCAACAGCAGTCCGATGGTTCGCATTCGGAAGCGCGTGTTTGAGAATGAGATTTGAGGCGAGACGGCCTGCAACATCAGTCGCGTTGCCCTCCCACGACACCCGGTTGAGCGCGTCTGGGAGTGCATCGATGTCGATGTTCTTGTACGCTTCAACGGGAACTCCTTCTTCTTCCTCGTTCTGGGCTATGAGCGCTTGATAGATCTCGAGGAGCCGAGCAACGATGGTACCGTTATCAGCACCCATCTCTGAGAGTGCCTCGCCAAGATCGAATTCGAGATCCCCGACGTCCCCACCACCGACGCGAGACGTATAGATACCGAAGAACTCGCTGTCAAGATCGTACTTGCGAACCTTCACCGCCACGTCATCGTCGTACTCGACCATTCTGGCAACGATCTCCGATGGAGTCTCGTGGACAAAATCAAGAGAGAACTGATTGTTGCCCGGATGATGATAATAGACGTGACCCATCTATCTGATTCGCTGTACTTGGAGGAGCATCTTAATTCACGTCCTCCTCGGATCGACCCGGCATCAGGATTCCATCGAACCGAGTCTCTCCCGGTCGACGTTGATTCGGAGACGATACTCACTGTCGTAGCGTCCCTGTTCGTTTCGCGTTGGGTCGAGCAGCGAGTACCCGCTTGTGAATGATTCGAGGATCGTCTCACGCGTCGGGAGGTCGATACCCAGCTGGTCTGCCAGGTAGACGATCCGCTTGGTCGCAGCGCCATTGTCGAGTCGCTGGAGGTACTCACCGACCGTCGTCCACGAACAGTCCCGATCGTCCGCGGCGACCATCGCCTGTGCGAGTTCGCGGATGCCACCACCAAACTCGGGATGGTCGGCACAGTCAACGAGCGTCTTCTCTATGTCTGCGACGTCCACGGCGGTACCCTCGATGGCCGTCGGCTCGTACCCGAAGAATTTGCGCTCGGTGACCGTCACGACGCGATAGGGGACGCCGTGGATCTCCCGACTCTGTGCCCGGGAGGGGGTGACGACGTACACCGTCCGGGGCACTTGTTCGGTCAGCCCGTGGTGGTCAAGGGCGGTGTAGTAGCCGACGTACATGGGCTCGGCAACGTGCGAGGCGATGAGATACTCGTGCGTCGTATACACGCCCTCTTCACCGGCCGCAAGCGGGATGATGAGGTATCGACCGGGAAACAGTCGGTCCAGCCATCCTTTCTCGGTGAGCCGGGAGGCGATCTCTCGGGCGGTGTTCGGGGCGACCGCTAGAGTCGTCTCGATGTCGTCGACGGAGATGATCTGGTGACCCGCGCCGGCGAGTCGTGAGAGGAGGCGGCTCTCACGGTTGGACAGCCCCTGTCGTATATTTTGAGTGTCTTGTGAGTCGTTCATCCCTGCATTTTAGACATAGAATATGAATACGAGCGGGTCTTGAACGTTGTTTATCCGGAATTTGGCTGGATAGAAGGCTCTCGCAAAAGAACCCGTCTCGTTTCAGGGGTCTTGAACCAGAGTCCGTCAGTATTGCTCGATGTCGATGACTTGTTTCATCTCTTCGTGAGTGGAGTCCCATCTCCGGCGACGACTAGCGCATCTAGCTCGCGTCAAACCGTTAGCGCTCACCGCGTTGAGGACCATTCAGTCGGTACGTTCTTCCGGTCGTTCGAGCATCGTATGTCGTGAACGACCGATGCCGTGTGTGGATAGATCGGTCCCTTCCTCGTCGAGTCTTAAGAGGTAGCTCTTGAGCGCTTCTCGGTCGATATCCGGCTGTTCCTTAGGAATTCGTATGTCACCTGAGTGCTGGCGCTCCACTACGGATGAAACGCGGTCCACTAACCAGTCTATATCACTTTCTACGAGCCGGTTTACTCGTTGCTTGAACGTGCTGTACGCGTCCGTCTGCTCCCCTTGCGATGTGAAGCGCAGCCCATACTCACAGGCGTTGACTGATTCTTTGAGCGTCTCCCAGTCATACACCAACGCATCCGGAACGGGGTACCGTCTACCGCCGTTGATCTTAGCTCTGATACCGGTTGGCCGTCCTGCAGAACACGCATTCTCCGGGACGTACACCAGTGACGTGTTTTTGCGAATCCCGAACACGTCGATGAAGACCGATCGGGAAAGCGTATGCTCCAAGTTCGTCGCGTCGACGACTTCGGGAAACACGAAGAAGGCCTGATTGTACTCGTACAGGGAAGTCAGTGTACGCCACTGATCACGGTTCACCGAGAACCGGCGGTCTGAATCCGATTCGACGGTGTACGGCCGCTTGTATTGAAAGACGACAGATTTGAGCAACGGCAGGTTCGTGTCGTACCCCAAGATGTTCTCCATCCGCCGATTAGGCGAGAGGGCTGCGGGCCCGGTGAACTTTTCTTCGAGATCTCCGAGCATGTGGTGCGTGGCGTTGACTGTAAGGGTGTTCTCTGTCGGCGTTTCTGTCATAGTGGCAGAAATATGGCCGCCGTTGAAATTGGTTCTGGACGGATTTAGAACAGCTGTTCGCGTATCTCTGTGCCGTACTCAAGTGTCCGGTCGTCAATCTGTTCGTTGACATCCTCGAGGGACGCATCCTGAGATACAACTAGATCAAGGTACTCCAGGATGAGATCTGCATAGAGTTCGCGGGCGTGGATAAGAAACGTACTGGCAACGAATTCCTTGTCATCGACTGAAATCAGGTTTCCACCAGTCGGTTCGTCCGGAAGTGTTGTATCCTCGTGTACGACCTTGTTCCGGTAGTCATACAGTGTTCTGAAGAACTCTCCTATCCGCTTTGACGACCAATCGCGAGCATTCTGCTCACCCAGAAGCACTGCCGTCCGAACACCGAGCCGATATTTATTCCCGCCAGGAGAGCCACCTTTCAGCACGGTTGTTTCGCAGCCGACGACGCAGTCGACTAATTGATCCTCGAGGGACTCCCGGCTGAACATTCGCTCGAACCGGGCCAGCGGGTTCTGAAACTTGTCATGGCCGGGTGCGATTCGACGTCGATGATCTCTCCACAGCCGAGGGATCTCCAG
This sequence comes from Halolamina sp. CBA1230, assembly GCF_002025255.2. Taxonomy (GTDB): domain Archaea; phylum Halobacteriota; class Halobacteria; order Halobacteriales; family Haloferacaceae; genus Halolamina. The sequence goes on along the minus strand of NZ_CP054589.1, from coordinate 118,523 downwards.
GGCACGATCTTCGGCGATATGCGTTCCTGTCGTCGAACTCGGACACTCGAATTCGAGCTCGAAAGTGACCGGTGCCGCAATCCCACGGTACGTTTCCCAGCCCGGAACTACGTTGTAGCCTTTCTCGTAGCCAACAGTTCCCAACGGGCAGAGAAGCCGCAGACACCGACGAACGCTCGCCGCGAGATACTCGATCACCTCGGTCAGCTGCTGCCAGGGATAGACGTCGACCGGTGTGACGTCGAAGTCGGGACGTTCCCAAGGCGTGATTTCGGTGCCATCGATTTCGCGAGCGATCTCTCTAAAGGGGCGCCGGCGTCGGAGAACGATTTCTAGCGCTGCGTTCGGGCCGCCTGCATCGAGCGTCTCGACTGGTTCGAGGACGCTCGTCCCCGGGGCTTCGTGCGTCGCGATTCCGGCTTCCTCCAGACGGTCTAAGGGACGAATCCGGAGGGTGTCAACGGCGTATGGTCCCAGATAGTCCGGGCTACCTTGGATCTCCGTTTCGAGGTCAATCGTGATATCTGGCTCGATGGAGGTGTTCTTCAGAACGAGCAGAAATCGGGAGTATTCTCGATCGGTGAACCGGGGCTCGAACTGCTCCTCGAAGGCGGTTGCAAAGGCATCCTTGTCGAACTGAAACTCGCCGGCGTAGTTCAACACGACCCCGACGAACTCGAACAGTCCCCGTTCGATAGACTCGACACGGTTGGCTTCGGATAACTGATCGTCGTCGGGAGGATCCGGGAGCTGATCGTAGATGACCTGCGCCGCCTCTGCAAATTCACCACCATAGAGATTATCGAAGAGATCCCTGTCGTCGAAGAGGTCACCGGGAGCTGGAACCGAGACTTCCTCGGTGTTCTGCATAAACCCGCCAGCACTCAGCTGATTGAACGTCCGCGTTGGTGGATTGACATCCACGTCGGAGTGCCGTTCGATGACGGCTTGGACTCCATCTTTGATTAGCGGGCGCACATCAGCGCCCCACTCAGGTGGCATTCTATCAGGGACCACTCTACCCTTCCACTTAGTTCACCGTTAGACCGGCTGATTCTCGTCCGCCGCGTCCGTCGTGTCATCATCCACTGACCGGTTGGGTGACTCGTCCGTAATCTCCGTAATTTCTCGATAGAGGTGTAGGAATACGTAGCCAAGACCACATACCCACGCTGCGAACACAGCTATCGAGCGTACACCTGCTGGTCCGAGCTCGGTTGCTATCCCCAACACACGAAGGAGGTACGCAAGCGAAGGCACAACGACCGCCAAGAGAATCGCGATCACACTCGCTTTGAGAGTTCCTGTTACATTCGCTGGGTCAAGGGCTTCGTATCGGCTCACGAGCCGCTGTCGTTCGTCGGTGAGTGCCTTCCGCCGACTCCGAAGCTGGAGCCAGCGGCGATGGTTTCGATTGTGCCGTCTGGCGCTCTGGATGTCGGCTTGAACGTTCGCCGCCTGTGAGCCCTCTGACTCGCGATAGAACTCCCGTTCCGGTGAGAACCGGGGTTTTTCGACATATCGAGGCTCGTCAATATTGTGGGTCTTGTCCTCGATATCGGTCTGTTCGCTGTCGAGGCCGCGAAGCTTGGCGTCGATCTCTTCGATCCGGCGGTTGATCCAGTGGCGTTCGGCCTTGAGATTTGAGAGGTTACTGACTAAGAGGGCGGTCAGAATCCCGATAAAGACGCTTGCCGAAGTAGCGAGTGCGGCGTAGAAACCTGCTGGCATACGTTCGTAGGTGGGGCGTTGGTCCTCCGTCGGTACAGGAATTTATTACGGCGGCATTTAAACACCTGCTAACATGCCGAAGGCGGATCAAAAAACAGTCTCACAGGTCTTCTCGGACGCAAAATTACAAGTCCCACTCTATCAGCGAAGCTACGCTTGGGAACCGCAGCAGGTCGAGGACCTCCTGAACGATATTGACTACGTCTATCGCCGGCGCTACGGCTCTCCGAACGCTCGTAGCGTGACTACTGCCTCATCTGATGCGGACAGCAACGACACGAACGGGAATTCAGACGTCTACCACTACTTCGGGACGTTGGTTCTCAACGCGAGAGGCAAGCAGGACATGATGGGGTCGGAGTGGACAGTTTACGACATAATTGACGGGCAACAGCGGCTCACGACGACCAACGTCTTCATCGCCTGCATCGTGGAGGAGATCGAGGCGATCGCGGATGCATTCGATGCTGCGGGGCTCGGCAAGGAGGATCTCCCGGAAGGTGTCGTTCGCGCTCCTGGCTATCTTGCCACGAATTACACGGAGAACTATCTCAAGCTTGGCGACCGGAAGGAGGGCCGCCATCTTGAGCCCGGGGAACTCACTGAAGCAGCGTATGCTGAACTCATCATCGACCAGGGTGATCCACAGACGATCCTTGGCGATGACGAGCGGCTTGTCCCGGAGAAGAAGCTGGCCAGAGCGAAAGTGATCATCCAGAAGTGGATCCGTGAGAAGCGGGAACTCTTCCTCGGTGATGAAGACCTGGGGCAGGCTACGGAAGCGGATCTCCTCGAATACTATACGGCCATCAAGCGGTATACGGGTGTTCTCACCTCCCAATTCAAACTCACCTCCCAAGAGGTCGAGAGTACGGACGAGGCAGGTCGGCTCTTCGAGGCTGTCAACGACCGAGGGCGGGATATCACCCTTGCCGACAAGGTCAAATCGTACCTGATCTACGTCTCCGGCGAATTCGACACGTTGGACTCAGAAGCAGTCGCCCGCCGATTCAACGACGCCGTCGAAACGGTCGCCCAGTACGCCACCGACGATGACGACATCGACCAGCTAGTTCAGTTCCACTGGGAGCTCTTTACGGGAGAGTACAAGAAGGTCCGCAAGAACCGATCTGGCCCGACGCCAATCCACCGACGTATCAAGGAATCACCCCGGCATATTCCCCTCGAACGAGATCCAGAAGAGGTCGCGACGTGGGTCAACAACTACGTCGACACGCTCTCGAGCGTCTCCAAATCTTACGTCCAAGCGAATTATCTCGACGTCTTCAACCGGCAAACCGACGTCTCGCCCCAGGTTCAGGCTCGCGTCAAGTCCCTCCACAACATCAACTTCTCCAATATCGCGCCGCTCATCATCGCAGCCATCGAGCGATACGATGCTGACAGCCCGGAGTTCGCGCGGATTGCTACGCTCTGTGAGGTCTATTCGTTTCGCGTCTACCAGGTCGCCAAACGATCGCAACGGACCGCACGCCGCGAGTTCAAGGAGGCAGCGCACCGGCTCTACGCCTCCGAGTTCGAGGACGGCTTCGTCGAGGACCTGTTCGGTGAAGCGGTCGTTGACCCGCCCTACGAGAACCCAGCTGTCGCCGTCGACGAGGTGACGGCGTATCTCGACAATTACATCGGCCGGCACTGCCCCGACAACGACTTCGTCGAGTACCTGACGCGGTCGGACATCATCCAGGGGAGCGACACGCGCGGGTGGCCGGGCTTCTGCAACAAGGGTGCGATCCGGTTTCTGTTGTTCGAGTACGAGAAGCACCTTCGCCAGGAGAAGAACACGGATACGTCGCTGAAAATGCTCCCCAGCGTGATGGACCTCGACGAGTTTACGATCGAGCACATCGCGCCGCGAACGCCGGAGACCAGCGTTGCGGAGCTTGAAAATCACGAGGAGAACGTGAATCGGCTGGGGAATCTCGCGCTCCTCGGGCCGAAGGATAATCCGTCAGCGTCGAACGACGATTATGCGACGAAGTACGAGGAGATCTACCAAGACGCGCAGATGGAGATCCTTGGTGATGACCTTCCAGCTCCGGCAGCGGGCTGGGACGTCGACGCGCTGGATGCACGAGCGCGGGATATCGTGGCCTTCGCGCTCGACCACTGGAGTGGCGAATCGGCGGCCGTCGTTACGATGGCACAGGGAAGTTCCGACGCAGCTGAGGAGGCAGCCACAGATCCGAGGACGGGCATCGCGTTCACCATCCGTGATGATGCACAACGGGCGTATGCGGAGGGCGTCGACGTGGATCCCTCGCGAGTGAAACTCGTCCGGCAGGGTGACGCGGATATGCCGAGTTCCGGCGCCGATGGGGTAACCGAACTCCCACAGTGCTCCTGTGGGGCGCTCTACACTCGCATCTCCGATGGAGAGGATGACACAGAGATGTACGAGTGCGTCTGTGGGTCATCGTTAGAAGCTCCGAATCTCGCCGGGATCACTCGGTCGATTCTCGCTGATTGAGGTGTCTCACCTCTTTTTGTAACGTCGTCGGCTGGAGATCACTCGTCCTATCTTACCAAACAATTCGGATGTATCCCTTGGCTAGGTTTTGGTAAGATCAGTCGTCGAGAAGCCTCTCCACCTTCGTCTGAAGGTGATTGAATGCCTCCTCTGCAGTTTCTACATCTGCTGCGCCAGTGATGACGACGTTACCATTCGCGAAGACTAACAGCACGGCTGGGAAATCCGGCGGCCGATAGATGAGGCCAGGGAACTGCTCGGGTTCGTACTCGACTGCTTCTAGTCCCAGCCCGATCGACAACGCATTGAGGTTCACCGATCGCTGCAACTCTCCCGTACAGACGACGTTCTGGACGGTAAACCCGGTCTCGATGGATGAATCGATGATGTCCAGCCCGGCGAGGGTCTGCAGGAACGCACGGTTTGTCTCGTGTAATTCCTCGAAGTTGGAACAGCCGCTGATGATGTACTTGCCGCTCCGGTAGAGGGTGATGAGTGGCCCATTCTCGACAAGCCGTACGTAGAGACCGTGGTAGTTCTCGGGATCGTATTCAGTGTACGGAACCGGGAGATCTCCCTCGACTTCCGCAATGTCCAGTTCGACACCGACGTCGCCCGAGCCAACGGTGTTCGCGATCTCGACCATTCAGTCCCCTCCGGACGGCGGTGACACAACGAACGCTGCCGTCACAAGGTCTGGTTCCTGTGGCGTGACGTGCTTCTCTTCCTCAAGCCGGGACAGCTCTTCTTCACGCTCTCGTCGCAGACTTTCGAGCTTCTGCTTCGCGTTTCCAATCGGCGCGGACATATCCGCACCCTGCTCAGCCCGCTGTTGGTACTGCTCTAGCCGCTCTTCCCACTCTTCGATTTGTTCTTCGAAGTATCGCTCGGCGTGCTCGCGTTTGATTTCGATCTCCCGTTCTCGCTCGGTTCGGGCCTCCTCGGCGAACGACTCAACGTGCGTCCATGCTTCCATCTCTGCAGCCTCGTAGAGGTCCTCCGCCATACTCGAAAGCCGATCAACCTCGTGCGACAACGAGACGTCACTGGGAGCGACCGTCTTCGAGAGTTCAGGAACATCCGTCGTTACACTGCCATCTGGGCGAGCATAGAGGCGAACGAACTTCTCAGTCACCACGTCGCCGGCACCGGAGACGTAGCCAAGGCGGTAATTGAACAGGATGCCAGGGGTTCGAGACGCCGTCGCAGCGACCTTCGTCGCAATTTCGCCCTGGATGCGGTCGCTGTCCAGGCAGAATTCGATGAGCGACTCGACGAGAGGATGGTCAAGCGAGATGAACTCGACATCATCCTCCTCCATCGCGATATCCTTGGTGAACGTGGCGCGTGGATACTGTCGTGCCACCTGGTTTCCACTCAGGACCTCAGGGACATCCAACTGGAACACGTCCCCTTCCATCCGGGCTGGCCCCGGTCGAACACCTTTGATAGAGCCGCCGAATTCGTCGAAGAACACTCGCACAAGCGTCTCGATGTCGTCCTCCGACACCTCGCCGTGTTGACTGCGTTCGATCACATCGAGAATCTCATCGTCCTCGCCGGAGAGGTCGAAGCGGTCGCGAATCAGGAACTCGTTTTCGACGGTCTGAATCGCTTCGCGTTTCTCCTCGATGGTCGCCTCGATATCGGCGACGACACGTTCGGTCGGCTCGCCTTCAGCGATGGCCGCCATAATCGTCTCGTCCAAGTCGACGTCCTCGAGGACGCGACCGAGGACATCAGAGCGCATCCCGAGGTCCGACTCGATCTGGTTCGTCTTCTCGATGAGCAGGTTGAGGATCTCGCTCTCGCGGGTATCGGCGAAGAAGAGATTCCGAATTTCGACCGTGTGCTCCTGGCCGTAGCGGTGGAGCCGCCCCATCCGCTGGTCGATGCGGATGGGATTCCACGGGAGGTCGTAGTTCACCATGATGTGGGCGAACTGGAGGTTGAGCCCCTCCTGGGCGGCGTCGGTCGCGAGCATCAGGTTGGCTTCCTCCTCGAATTTGCTCATCTCTTCCCGTCGACGGGACTGCTCGAGGTCGCCGTACACCTGGGCGACGTCGTGGTCAGCGAAGACCTCGTCACGTAGATACTCCAGCGTGTCCGTGTACTCGGTGAAAATCAGGATTTTCTCGTCGGGGTCCTCTGAGAGTATGCGGTCGACGAACTGCCGAAGCAATCGGGCCTTCGAGTCCGTCTCGATGTTCTTGGCCTGCTGCCAGAGCTGTTTCACGCGGTCCAGTTCCTGCTGGACTTGCGACTGGTTGAGCGTAATCGTGACCGTCTCGAGCGCCTCCTCGACCCGAGCGCGTTCTGCGTCGGTGAGCGTCTCGGGTTCGGTACTATACCGCGGAATGAGGTCCTGAACCTCGTCAGGGAGGTCTTCTGCGACGGCGTCGTTCTGAATCGCCCGCATCCGGTTTTCGAGGGACTTCCGGATCGCGTAGATACTCGAGACCAGCCGCTTCTGGTAGATGACCATCGTGAACCCCGCCGCCTGGTTCTCCTCCTGCTGGGCGAGGTTGTAGTACTCGCGGATGTACTCGGTGACGTCGTCGTACAGCTTCCGTTCCTCGCGAGTCATCTCGACCGGGAGCGCCTCGATGTTCTTCTCGGGGAACATTCGGGTCCCGTCGGTCTCGTACATATCGTCCTTCAGCCGGCGGATCATCAGGTCCTCAAGCGCCTCAGGACTGATCTGCGACTCGTGGCTGAAGCGATACGGGTCGAGCAGGCTCACGAGGAAGTAGAACTGGTCTGATTTCCCCTTGTGCGGGGTCCCGGTGAGCAGCAGCAGCGCATCGGAGTTGTCGGCGACGGCCTCACCGACCTGATACCGCTGTGTCCGCTCGATTGAGTCGTCGCTCGACCGTCTGGCCGTAAGGTGATGAGCCTCGTCGAAGACCGCGACGTCCCACTCCTCGTCGAGATTCTGGAGGGCATCAAGGACAGAGACGCGGTCCGACTCGGGGTCGTCGGTGGTCTGCTTCGCGAAGTCGATGGAGGTGATGATGAGGTCCTCTTGCTTCCAGACGTTCTGGTTGGGGTGGGACTTCCGGTGTGTACGGACCGTCTCGCGGTCGTAGATGACGAAGTTGCGGTCGAACTTCTCGCGCATTTCCTGCTGCCACTGGATAGTCAGCGGCGCCGGCGCGACGATGAGCACCCGGTCGGCGCGGTCGCGAGCGATGAGCTCTTCGATGACGATGCCGGCTTCGATGGTCTTCCCGAGGCCGACCTCGTCGCCGATGAGGTAGCGGTGGTCGTAGGAGTTGAGGATCTCGTAGGCGGCCTGCACCTGGTACGGTTCGATCTCGATGCGGTTGCTGGTCAGCGAGAGGAATCGGTCGTACTTGTAGGCGAGATCGAGCCGAATCGCCCGCTCTCGAAGGTCGTAATGGAGCGGGGCGTCGGACTGGCCTGCTGTGAGGCGGTCGACGAGCGAATCGAGTTTCTCGATGTGAGGGAGGCCACTAGGGAGTTTGCGGAGCTGCCCCTCGGAGGTGTAGACGTGGAGCAGGTGGCCGCCGTTGGGCCGTTCCTCGATTTTTGTGATTTCTCCACGCCCGCCGGCGAACTTAACGTGGTCGCCGACCTCGAAGTCAGTCATCCTGGACTGCCGATTCGACGATTTCGATTTCCTCGTCGGTCAGTCCGTAGAGGTCGTAGACGATTTTATCGATGAGCTGGTTGGTCTTCTCGATTTTCTCCTCCAGCTCGTCGGCACGCTCACGCACCTCAATATACTGCTCCAGCCCAGTTTGAACCTCGTCGAAGTCAGGGAGCGTCAGGTTTTTCAGTCGATCTAACGGTGAGTTCGTCTTAGTCGCACCCTGCCGGAAGCCCGCGAAGCCGCCACCCTCCTCAACGGCAACGGGGACAAACTCACGAAGGAGCGTCTCCTCGGCCTCCGAGAAGCCGACAAAGGCCATCGCATCGTAGCGCTCGAACTCTGACTCGGCGAGTCGTCCGTAGCTGTCGGTCTCTCGCGGGTCGTCCTTGTCGGGCTTGTAGCTGATGCTTACCGACAGCACCACACGCCCGCCATCGTCCTTGAAGGATACGCCCTCGATTCGCAGGCTGTCGTACTCCACTGTGGTTTCGGTCAGCGGCGTATCCGCGACGCCCGCAACTGGCATCTGCAGACCCTCCAGTGACTCGCCCGCCTTTGAATTCGGCAGGTCACCGCTCGAGATCCCGAGGTAGTCCAAGAGCGAGAGATTGAGAGATTGTCGCTCGTCGCGTAGTTGCATCATCTTATCAGCCAGTTCCGACAGCGACTTGCCTGTCTCTTCGTGAACCTCGTCTATCCCTTCACAGACGGGGAGTCGCTTCATGTACTGGCGCCTAAACTCATAGTAGACATCATCGCCAGAGACACCCTCTAACTTGGCGAGTATCTGCCGTAGATAGAAGGCAGACAGGGTGCTATTGAGGAGAGCCATCAGTGAGAACCGTTCTGTCGGCAGGAAGAAGCACTTATTATTCGGGTAGAGTGGACCCTCATCGTACGCGAATCGCATCTCTGGCGCTATCTCAGGATAAAGTATCTTTGGACCATCAAAATATTCGACATACTCCTCTTGAGGCTGCTGCAACTCGTACCATGCCTGCTCTGTAGCCCTTCCCTCCAGTTCCTCCTTGTACTGGCGGAGATGCTCCTCGACAGCAGGGTATCTATCAATATCGACGCCGTGAGGCATATATAGCATATAACGGCCTTGCTTCTGAATGTGATATTGACCAATATCCTCTCCTCTGATCATCGGCTTAATCACCTCCCTACTCTGCGGATCTTGGTTGACTAGTTCGTCTCGTTTCTCCTCGTTGATAAAGAAAGCAGCATTACGACCAGTGACAACACCGCGACAAATGTCCTCACTTTGGAGGACTTGTTTTAGAGGTTTACCCTTGCTCTCCAATTTACCAATTACATCAGAGACTTTTCTATTCACTAATCGCCATTCTTCCCCCTGAACGCCGTCAGGGTCCGCCTCAAACCCGGATCGTTCCACCTCAGCAGGCAGCGAGTCGAAGTCGAGAGACTCAACGGGAACATAGCGAGGTGGGGTCCCATCTGGTTCTGTATTTCTGGCTAGCAAGATTGCCGAGCGCACGGTTGCGTCTGGGAATACGGGGAGTCCGCCGAAGTCCGTGATCTCGCGGATGTTCGTCCCATTCGCAAGCAGCGAGCGGACAGAAGCACCGTAGTTTGCTCGAAGGAACTTGTTGGAAATAATTGCTCCATATTCCCCGTCTTCACGAAGGAGGTCCGAAGTTGACCGCTCGATGAAATAAATATACAGGTCAGTACGGGCTGCGTGAGTCGTGTACTCCTGGCTTAGATAGTTCTTTAATTCTTTGAATTCTTCCATCCGCACATACGGTGGATTTCCAATTACTGCATCGAACCCACTGTCTTCCTTCCGCTCGCCGTCCTGCTCATAGAACGCAATCGGGAACTCAAGTTCCCAATGGAAGAATCGCTGGTCCTCGGCCATCGCCTGCGCCGACTTGTACCAGTCCTGCCCTTCGATGTCCGCCCAAGAGTCGTCCCGAAGGGCCTCGGCCATGCGTTCGTATGCGTCTTCGGGCACGTCTAGTCCAAACTGCCCGGCGGTGTGGACGTTCGCCATAGCGATGAGGTGCTGGTACAGCGGATCTTTGCGCACTTCATCGTAGACGGCCTCCATCTCCTTGATGTCGTCTAGTGTTTCGTTGTCGATAGCGAGCAGGTCCTCGAACTGGTCCGTGACGTGCTCTAAGGCCTGCCGGCGCGTGCGGTCGAACGATTCTTGCAGGGTTAGCTGACCTTCTTCAGTTCCGTTGTCGGGGTCGCCGTTGTCAAGGACCGTCTCGATGTCGCTGCCAACCAGCGAGTTTCCCGTCTTGAGATGGTGGTCGAGGAATGCCAGCGGTTGCTCGGCGGCGAGTGTCCGAAGCCACAGCGACACCTTCGCCAGTTCGACCGCCAGCGGATTCAGATCCACGCCGTAGATACACCGCTGGGCGACCTGCCGGCGCGCCCAATTAATGTCCCGCTGCTCATCGACCGTCTCGATGCCTTCCTGTGCGGCCTGCTTCTCCTGAGCGTCGATTATTTCACGGGCAAGATAGTCGATCGCACTTGTCAGGAAGTGACCACTCCCCATTGCCGGATCAAGAATCTTGAGTTCGAAGATCCGGTCGGCGAACTCTTCGGCAAAGCCCCCCTCGCCATGTGCAGTCTGCCCTGCGAGATCCTCTCTGATGTCTTCGACCAGCGGCTCCAACGTCTCCTCCACGATATATTCAACGACGTATTCCGGCGTGTAGTACGATCCCGTAGATTTCCGCTCGCCAGAGCCAGTCGTAAGGTGGACCTCGCCCTCCTCAACGATCACCTCATCACCCTCGCCGGCGGGGACGTACTCACCGTCCTCCAGCCCGAGTGGTTCGTCGGCGACGTCGAGCTGATACTCGAGAAGCCCCTCGTAGATGCTCCCGAGGTGGCGGACGTCCAGCGACGAGTAGTCGACAAATATCTTCCCGCCGCCGTTGCCGTTCTGACTCCGAGTGAGCAGTTCGATGACCTCCGCGAGATAGGCGTCCCCGACCTGGTGGTTCGCGAGGAACCGGGCTTCGACGCTATCGTCCTCGTCCGGATCAGTTCTGAACAGCCCGCCGTTGTACGCCGGGATGTAGAGATCCTCCTCCGGGATACCGCGGGACTTGCTACCCTGGTCGATGAGTTTGAACAGCTCGTCCAGTCGGTCCCAGAGGTTGTCCTGCCAATCGCGATACTTCGGATTCGGGCTGTCGAGTTCTTCAGCGACGTCCTGCTTGAGTGTATTCAGACTGTAGGATTCCTCGTAGATCTCGTTGTTCGTGTCGAGCAGGTCACGACCCTCACTCTCTGCGTAAAGCACGAAGATGAGCCGGTAGAGGTAGATGAGCGAACTGTCGTGAATGAGGTCGAGATCCTCTTCGGAGAGGTCGTTGTCCGGGTACTGCATGAATCCCTCCGAGAGCACCTTGATCGCCTCGTAGATGTTGTCCTGGAGGTCTTCTCCCAACTCCTGGGCGAAGACGTTGGACTCATCGTAGACTTCGTCGAGGAAGCACTCGCCGCTGGAGTCCTCGAGGAATGCGCCGTGCCTGAAGAAGAGGTAGAAGTATTTGAAATCCTCAAGATCGCCCTTTTCGAGAACGGTCGGCAAGTCGATCTCGTAGTAGGAGTCGAGGCGGTGGCTCGTCGGGCCGTAGTAGAGCCGCCACTTCTTCCCGTCAGTGAGGACGGCCCACCGCGCCGGCGTCTCCTGCAGATAGACGTGAATCTGGTAGCTCGGGTTCTCGAAGTCCCGCTCGTGTTCCCCACTCCCACGGGTGTCGAGCGGACGACCCCAGCGCTTGGCGTCCGCGACGGCGACGGCGTCCTTGTAGAAATCGCCTCCTTCCTCGCGGCGCTCGAACGCGCCGCGTGCAGCGTCCTCGGACTCGAAGAAGCCGTAGTCGGGCCGCCGTTGGGTCCGGCTGGTGCTCTCCTCAACCTCGAAGGGAATGCCCAGCTTCCGGAACATCGGCCGGATAAACTTCTCCTCGAGCTGGGACTCGTTACGCTTGGGAGCCGTGCCCTTTTCGCGCTCCCATAGGTCCATGATGTCCGCTTTCGCCTCGCGGAGTTCGTCGTCGCTAAGCTCGTCCCACGCCTCGGTCTCGGGGAGGTGCTCATCCAGGTAGTAGTTCGAGAACAGGTCGCGATTCGTCCGGTAGGTGAGTGCCGTTTGCATACGTTATAGTGGAGTGACGATGAGGAACTGATCCGTGTCCTTGCTGTCGATGATAGCGTGAGCGACTTCCTTCGTATCGGCAACGTCGACGTCGACATCGTCGCCGATCCCGGCTTCGAGCATATCGAGCTCAGAACCCGAGATGTTCACCCGCCCGGAATTGCCTGAATTCCGGGCGATTGTCTTTCGAGTCATTCGCGATGCTTTGCTCAACTGACCGCCATTATATAGTCTTTACTTAGACTATCCCGTCTCGGCTGATACGATTAGCAGCATCGAAGTCACGTCAAACAGGCCGGAGATCACGCCAGCGCACGTCGACAGTTTCGCCATCTTCCAATTCAACGCGAAAGAGATACCCCTCCCGTTCATCATCGGTCACAGCTCCCGCATCGTCTGAGATGATATTGACGACAGTGCCACGACAGCCGTGAAGACGATCATGGTCCGGATCAGTCTCATCCGGAATATCGATTCGAACGCGGTCCCCAGTATCGAATCGTTTCGTCATCAGGACTCCGAAGGTTGTGTACAAGAAATGAGTATAGATTCATAAATGGGCCGGTGAGGGGATAGCAGACTTATATAAAACAAGCACGCAACAAAATCGGATATGGAAACCAAGCGGATCGCTGAGGTCGTAGAAAATATCAATTACTCATATCTCTTGCCTGCGATTCAGCGCGAATTCGTCTGGGAAACCAGCGATATCGTCGATCTATTCGATTCACTCCTGAGAGACTATCCAATCGGAGCGCTCCTCCAGTGGAATCTCTCCGCGGAGGAAGCCCAAGCTCAGCCCAAATATCGCTTCGTCACCCACTACGTCGACGAACCAAACTTTCCGCAATCACTCACAACCCCGACCCATCGCAACCCCCCGCACAATTCCGAAGATCCACTCCCTTCACCAGTAAAGCTGGTTCTCGACGGCCAGCAGCGGCTAACCGCGCTCAATATCGGCCTCACCGGCTCCTTCTACGAGCGGAAACACAATCATCCCCGAAACAAGGCCAGCTCGTGGGTCCAGAAACGCCTCTATCTCAACCTCCTCTCGGACCCGCAGACAGCGGACTCGGAACTCGGCAATAAGTACGATTTCTCCTTCCGATCCGAGCAGTCGGCGACTGCGAATGCCTATTGGTATCCGGTCAACCGGATTATGTCCATCTCGGACAACGACGATTTCTATGCAGAACGCCAAGAGATCGAGAGCGAAATTCAAGAGCTAATCGGAGAACACCCCGAGGTAGAGAATTCAGATAGTCTGATTCTCAACGCTCAGCGTAATTTCGAGGACCTCTATCGAGCGGTCCACAAGGACGAGAAGCTCCACTTCTTCACCGAAGACGAGAACGACATCACCCGTGTCCGCGACGTCTTCGTTCGGATCAATCAAGGAGGTGTGACGCCGAATCGGGCCGAAATCCTCCTCTCCTTGATGACCAGTAGCTGGCAACAGGAGCCGCCGGAAATCAACGCCCGTGACGAGGTTCACTCGATGGTCGACGAACTGAACGGGATCATCGACGGTGGGAACGCTCCTTTTGCTACAAAGCACGTCCAGAAGGTACTGCTCGCGATCAACGGCAACGAGATCCAGTATCGGTTCGACAACTACACACTTGACTTGCTGCGGAATCTAAAGGAGATCTGGCTTTCAGATACGTTCCCGAACACGATGGAGCAACTCGCGGAACTCCTGAACAGCTACTATCCAACGGTGACCTACATCCTCAGTCCCGCCCTCTACACGCCGATCGCCTACTACCTCTACCAGAACGAGAACCCCTCACTCGATTCGACTTCCATCAAGGGTCGCGGCCGGCGCCGAGACATTCTCTACTACATCTGTGCGGCTCGACTCAACGGGTTCACGAGCCAATCATCGAACCAGATCGCCGAACTCGTCCGGGACGTTATCCGCGAAGAAGAGAGCTCGGAGTTCCCACTTGAGCGGATCAGTGATGAAGTGGCGTCCAGTTACGGGACCTCTCTCCGTTTCACCGAAGAAAAGCTGACCACGCTGTTCGAGGAACTCCAATACGGCAAACGCGACATCGAGTTCCTCCTCCAGCTGTCGCACTATCCCGATGAACCGGCCCGGGGCAAGGACTACGATATCGACCACATTATCCCGAAATCGGTCCTCCCGGAGGAGGCAGACGCCGACCGAGTAGGGAACCTCCAGCTGCTGATTGACAAGACGAACAAGATGAAATCCGATGACGACTTCGAGGACTGGATGAACTCCCGAACGGACGACTACAAGCAGACTCACCATATCCCAGAGGGCGCCAAGGAAATGACCTTTGAGGAATTCGTTGATGCTCGGGAGCAACTCATTATGGAACACATCCTCGAGAACCAACCGTTCTGACCGCAATCAAGCTTCCAATTCGAAAGCCCTCTCAAGGAGATCAGTGAGGTCATTTAGAGCCTGAGTCGCAGTTTCGTCGATCTGGACACTAACTCGGTCAGTCTCCTTGGGATGTTTCTTTCCTAACGAGAGGACTACGTCGTCATCGGGGGAGAGGGAAGCTGAGAGCCAAGAGGTAACACGAGGAGAGCCAGCGAACCAAGCGGTCGTCAAATCATGCCAAGGGCGTTCACGATCTTCCTCACTCGGGCGATCTGGTCCAAACGCTAGCCGTTCCAAGTTATCAGTGAATGATCGGAGTTCCTGGGTATCCGAATCTTCAAGTTGAACGGTGACACGGTGGGTATCGCTATCCCAGCCCCAGTCCTTCTTTCCGAGCTGAAGAGTAAGCTGACCCGTTGGTGAGCGAGAAACAGTCGCCCAAGCGCGTCCCTTCCGGCGGAGATCTTGTTGACCGACAGTCACCCATTCATCCGACTTATCGAACGAAGCCCAATACTCTCCGGGTATAGGGATCTCTACCGAAACAGAGGGCGATTTCTCTTGCCAGAGCCATCTGATAACTTCCGGGTACCCCTCCATATTAGACCGCGACGGAAGCGCATAGGGCCAGACGGACAGTATTCCGGAGAGATCAACATCGTACTCTGAGAAATCGTCCTCATCGAGCCACGCAACGCTATAGTCACGCTGTAGATAGTGGTCAGTAACTGCCTCAATATCTTTGCCCTGATTCCGATACTGAGCCTCAATCGCGATACCTTTTCCATAGGGCTCTCGGGGAGTGTCGAATGTGAGCAAGACATCCGTAATTCGGCCGTCGATACCGGATTCCAGCTCAACTGTCGCATCCGGGAAATCGTGTTCCAGTCGAGCATACGCAATCGACTTCATTTTCATATGCTCGTCCGATTCACCAGGGCACTCGCCAACATCTACAAGATCAGCAAAGGTTGCCTGACCTGCAGTTTGGCCCATCTCAGAACGACCCTCCTGTTCGTGGTGCCGAAAATGACGAGAGATGAAAGCAGAACCTCGTTCATGAGACCGTACAACGGCCATCGGTTGGTCACACGCAGGACAAGTAACGGTCGTGCCGTCGGCTACTTGTGGTGGGATTACCCGTGTTCCGTTTAGAACTCCAAGATATGGCATCGGAGTCGATGTGTGTATTGAACTTCGTTGTCACTCGATCATAATGACCATTTCTTCGGCTTCCTGTCGTTCGGGGATCGAAGGGAAATCACCTACATAGTGTCAAACCAGTAGTGGGAGATGAGTTCCCCGGAAGTTTCCGGAAACCTCGACTTTCCGCAAACACAAATCGGGATACAGCGTAGGTTTTGGATACTCAAGATGGGACTTTCAGAGAAGTTTCCGGAAATAACCCGGTCAGGCTTTTGTAACCTGACCCGAAATCAGTCTGATAGAGACAGATGATCCGCGATGCTCGTGTTCTCCGTGCCGGGTTCGTTCCTCGGGAAGTTGAGCATCGCGACGCCGAAGTCAACCACCTCTCTAGCGTTCTCGAGCCCATCACGAACGGTGAACCCGCCGACACGGCCATCGTCACTGGACCCAGCGGCGCCGGCAAGACCTGCATCTCGAAGTTCGTCACCGAACGACTCCGGGAAGAGGTCCTCGATGTCGAGACTACCTACGTCAACTGCTGGCGCAACTACACGCGGTTCCGCACGCTCTACCAGATCCTCGACGACCTCGGCGCGACCATCGACATCCACCGGCAGTCGACGCCGCATGACGAACTCGTCGACCGCCTCCAGCAGCATGACGGCCCGCGGACCGTCGTCATTCTCGACGAGGTCGACCAGCTGGAGGACCCCAGCGTCATTTACGACCTCCACAGCCTCCCGCAGTTCGCGATCATCTGCATCGCGAACAAGGAAGAGGAGCTGTTCAGCCGCGTCGACGACCGCCTCGTGAGCCGGCTGCGCTCCAGCGAACACGTCCGGATGGACAAGTACCACGACGAGCAGCTGTACGACATTCTGCGTGCTCGGGCAAAGTGGGGCCTTGACGAGGACGTCATCACCGACGACCAGCTTTACCGAATCGCCGACGCGGCCGCCGGCGACGCCCGTCTCGCAATCGGCATCCTCCGGACGGCAGCCAGCACGGCCGACCGCGAAAATCAAGAACAGATTACTGACGACATCCTCCGCGACTCGGCTGACGACGCCCGTGCTCAGATTAAACAGCGAAGTCTCGATTCGCTCACGCCCCATCAGCGGGCTGTCTACGACATCGTTCGTGAGCACGGTCCGCTCGGACCAAGCGAGATTCACGACCGCTACACAGAGGAGGTCGATGATCCCCGGACGAAACGGACCGTCCGGACGTACCTCTCGAAAATGGAGCAATACAACCTCGTCGAGGCGGAGGGAACAAGTCGAGACCGAGAGTACTCGCTCGTTGACTCGGCAGCTGCATCGCCGATGCAGTAATCGGGAAGGGTCGCGTACGCACGTCCCGCAGGTAGCCGATTTAGGCGGAAGTTCTATGTATTGGTATCTCGATAGAGATATCTAGAAGCGGAAAGCGACAGCGCGATCAGGAGGCGATTTCAATAATGAACGAGTTAATGGACGCCACCGCTGCGAAAATTGTGTTAGCAGTCCAGCGTGGCGATTCTATCAACCGTATCGCGAGCAAGATCGACGTCTCGTACTCATGGGTGTACGACTGGATTGAGCGGTTAGATGACGCAGAAGTTATCGCTAATACCGATAATGGAATTCAGATCGTTGATCACGAGATGCGCCAGCAGTACGCCGAGATGATGGCTGCGTTGTACAGCCGCGATACCGTCTCTCAGAAAGATGCGTACGTCATTCCACACTTCGCCGGAATGGAGTTCGCGTACACAGAAATTGACGCGGCATACGTCTGGACACACGGCGGCTTCCAGATTGCGCGGAGCCACGACGACTATCCGGTGTTCATCGACGTGCATGACCGTGACGTCGAACGGTGGATTGCGTTCTTCCAGCAGTTTGGCGTCGACACGACAATCAACGAGCGCCCGAACGCCAGCGACATCGACGGGAACGTTCACTACGTGTTGTTCCCCAAGACCGGCGATATCGACGCCGAGTGGGTCGACGGCAACCCCGTCATCCCGTTGGACGAGACCGTCAGCCAGATGATGGAGAATCGGCCAGCGTACGAGCCCGCCTTGGAGATCATCGCCAACGAGTACGACAGGGACATCGATGCATCACATCACAGTACGATGAGTGCGAACGAACAGAGATGATGGAATGAGTCTTCCCGAGCGACAATCTGAGCTGATTGACACGCATCGCGCGGTCCAGGATGCCGAACTACCATATGTTCTCGTTGGCGGTTGGGCAGTGTCCGCGTTCCAAACACGGTTCACGACGGATATCGACACCGTGATTCCGGACACTGCACTCGACGACTACGATATCCTCCTTCGTGACCTCGGATACGAGAAACAGTTCGAGCAGGACGTCTCGAACGAGTACGACGGGCGAATGATTCAGTACACAAAGGAGGTCGGAGCGAACGCCGTCAAGTTCGAGGCACTTGTGGATGCGATGGGATGTCGACAGACAGACGCAGAGTGGTCATACCGCTATCTCCATGAACACAGTACGATCGAAGCACTCGACGTCGCCGAAGGCCTCAACGGGCGAATCCCGGAACCGGCCCTGCTGTTCGCGATGAAACTCCACAGCGGGCGAAAGGCCGATACCCGTGACCTCGTCGTGATTAGCTTGCGTGCGGATTTCGACCGCATCGAGCGACACGTCCACCGTGGCGACCCAGAGAAGCTCGATAGACAGATCGAGATGGTCCTGAATCGACTCGAAGAGGATGGGTTCGAAGACTCATTCAAGGGTGTCTTTCGGCAAGAGGAACTGCCAGCAGACGCTGTGGACGACCTGGCTTCGTTCCTGTCTGAGCAGCGAAATCGGCTGTGAAATATTAACAGTAGTTTCCAATACGGTTTCTTTATTCAGTGGATAAGGTGAAACGCGCGGTCAGTACAGCCGAACGACTGACTGCTACACGTGACGAAGTCGGATACTAGAGTGCGACGTCATGGTTCGGAACATAGTTCTCCTTCGCTCGGCTAGTCTCTGGTCCTTCTGCAACGAGGCCCGGAGACGAGGTCTCGTCATCGAACCGGTCTGGATTTGGAGTGAGTGAATCCAGAACCTCTGCGAAGGTTGTACCATCCCGCCCAGTAATGTGTACGAATCCGCCATATTGGCGTTGCTCACGCGGAGTGGTTTCCGGGTCCGGGAACGCGTCTCGAATACAGGTGACGCGCTCACGAAGGTATTCTGAAGCCTTGTGCTGGGAGTACTGGCAGTCTGCGTAGTACTGTTCTCGGTGGTGATCGTCGAAATCTGCCTCCACGTGTTTGGCGGACTCGTACCGGACTGCATCAGAGCTGATGTCGCCGGTGAGAAAGCTGAGATTCACCGTGAAACAGTCTGGATATCGAAGAATCACCAAGCAGAAGATCTGTTCGTCGACCGTGTAGCGTTCCTGGAGCCGATAGTAGCACTCCAGATAGTACGCTGCGAGTGCGCCGATCCAGTCGTCGCGCTCACCGTCGAGGTACGCGGTTGCGACGTCGTAGTAGTCTTCGCCAGCAATCTGTTGTAATCGATGCTTGAAGCTCTGTCTCATATCGGCCAGTTCGTCCTCGTATACCTCCGTTAACGGGACATCTGGGTCGTCGAGTAACTTGCTTTTTCGCTCGCCAGCGGCTGCAATTCTCTCCATATTCTTGTGGAGGGAGCGTTCTGCTTGCACGTCTGGCAGCGAAATTCGAACTGCCTGTTGGTGCAAGAGCTTCGTCCCAGCGTCCAGACGGTCACTCCAGTCACTCATATTCCATTATCTGACAATACTTTGTATCACGAGATATTGAACTCGGCGGTGGCGTTGGTATTTTCGCAACCTCACTTACCGATTCAGCCGCCTCAGTTTCAGCGCTGTTCTGAATAAAGAAACCGCGCTAGCAACTACTGTTAACCAACAAATCCCACGATAAATCATTTTGTTGGTTAAATAGCTATCCCAGGTTGAGCGTGATTCTGGAAACGTTCCCGGAAGCAGTCCAATATTCGCGGAAACCCAGGCAGTGCGCATAGGTCATCCCGTGGCCCATGGTTTCCTTGAAACGCGGAAGCACCACGCCGCGGCTTATCGGGAACGTAGACCTCTAGTCGGGTATGGGAGAACATTCAACGTCGAACCGATTGGCGGTGGACCAGCCAACTCGGGGCGCTGACCGCAATCAGTCCCTCGCTGACCAGGCCGACCCGGCTACGAACAAGATGCTGCTGCCACAGCTCGACGACGGCATCACGCTGCTCGACGTCGAGGGAGGCCGCGGCGTCCCGATTCTACAGTCGCTCGTGCTCGACCACCTCCTCCTACACGACGGGCCCGCCTTTTGGGTCGACGCAAACGGACACGCGACGACGACCACACTCGCTCAGATAGCCCCCAATCAACGGCTGCTCAACCGAATCCACGTGGCACGCGGATTTACCGCCTACCAGCACTACGGCGCCGTCTGTGATCTCCCGACGGCAGTGAACAAGTCGATCCAGATGTCCACCACTGACGCCGGGAGGGCCGGTCGAGGGGAACCGAGTCGTGACGAGGACACGTCGCCCCACACACCTGCCCTCATCGTCGTGCCGGCCGTCGACGCCCAGTACCGCGCCGACGATACCCTCGGCGAGACCCACGCGAAAACCCTTCAGGCCCGAACTCTCGCCCGGTTGGCGACCTACGCCGAGGGGTACGACATCCCGGTGCTCGTTACGCGAAACGAACGAAACGAATTCACCGAGCCAGTCGCGACGGTCGCCGACCACCACCTGGAGTGCGAGCAAACCCGGATGGGGCCACGGGTCGTCGGCAAAGACTTCGAGACGCTCGTCTATCCCGTCGACGACGGCGCGTACTACCAGACGACGTTCGCGTACTGGCGGCAGCTGCTCGCGGCACGCGCCACGCAAGTCGGCGTGGAACCGACAACGCCGACGCCGTCGACGCAGACCCCGGAGGGTGTCGGGACAGGGGTCACCGCTGACGGTGAGACGGTGGCGGCCACCGCGGATCCCCTGCTCGATGCGTGGACGGCGAGTGGTACAGGAGGCCGATAGCGATGGGGCGTACGAACCCAACCTACCGAGATGCGCTCCGGGCCATCGAAGAGCGCTGGGCGGAGTTCCGCCGGGCACTGCGGCATCGCGACCAGCCGCGCTTCGACCGGCTGTTCGAGTACGCCCGCAAGCACGCCGACGCGAGTGGGCTGTTGAACCACCAGAACCCGTTGCTGCCGGCGCTGCTCAGCATCGATCTCGAACAGGAGGCCCGCCTCGACGACCACGAGGAACGCCTCGAGGAGCTCGAAGCCGCGGTCGCAGCACGCGATGATCAAGAGAGTGCCCCACCGGACTCGAACCCGTGACGATGCCGTTCAGTATCGATTTTCGGGACGACGGGCGCGTCATAGGGTGGGAGGCAACCCCCGACGGCGCCGTCGCGACCGAACGCGAAGACTACTCACCGCGCTTCTACGTCGCATCCCGCGCACCAGATGCCGATATCGACCTCACGAGACTCCGCAGCGTGTACGACCGGCACCCGGACGTCGTCGCGACCGATATCGTCGCCCGGCGGCCAGGCTTCCGTCGCGACGACGAGAACGTCCTTGCCGTCGACGTTGCCCACATCGATCGGATCACCTCGCTGGCTCGACAGGCACGCCAGCTGTCCGAGTACCCTGTGGGGGATCTCGCCTGCTTCAATGTCGATCTCTCGCGGGAGTTTCGGTACTATCTCGAGAACGATGTGGATCCGACGCCAACGAGCGATCTCTCGACGCTGCGACTCGACGTCCCACTCACAGAGACGACCGGCGATGCGTATACCGAACTTGCCGTCGGCGGCGAGACGGTCACGGGCCCGCCAGTAGACATTCTGACGACAGTCCAAGCTGCGCTTGACAACCACGATCCGGACGTCCTCGTCTGCTCAATGAGCGAGATCGTCCCGACCCTGTACGAGATGGCTGCCAGCACTGGCGCCGACAATTTCTCGCTGAGCCGGACCCCAGAGGGCGATTTCCAGCAGCTCGCGAGCCGCTCGACCTACGCGAGCTACGGCCGCGTCGGGCACTCGCCGGCGCGCTACAACGTGCCCGGAAGAGCGATCATCGACCGATCGAACACGTTCTTCTTTGGCGAGACCAACATCGACGGCATCCTCGACCTCGTCTCGCGGTCGCGCAAGCCGATACAGGAGGCAGCCTGGGCGTCGATCGGCAACATCCTCACAGCCATCCAGATCTGTGAAGCCCACGAACGCGGCGTCCTCGTCCCGTGGCACTCCTGGCGCCACGAGAAATTCAAATCGATAGGGAGGCTCCACGACGCCGACCGTGGCGGCTTCATTTTCGCACCCGAAGTCGGACTCCACGAGGATGTCCACGAACTCGATTTCTCGAGCCTTTATCCGAACATCATCTGCACGCACAACGTCTCGCCGGACGTGATTCGCTGCGAGTGCCATCGCGACCGCGAGGACGTCCCCGGACTCGGCTATTCGATCTGTGACGACCGGGGCTACCTCGTCGACGTCCTCCAGCCGATCATCGATGCGCGCGACGAGATCAAAGCCGCCATCCGTCGCGAACAAGAACGCGACGATCCCGACAAGGAACGTCTCGAAGAACTCGAAGGGCGGTCGGGGGCGCTGAAGTGGATCCTCGTCGCCTGCTTTGGATATCAAGGCTTTAACAACGCCAAATACGGGCGTATCGAGTGCCACGAGGCAATCAATGCGTTCGCGCGCGAAATCCTTTTGACGGCGAAGCAGCGACTGGAAGCTGGCGGCTGGCGTGTCGTCCACGGCATCGTCGACTCCATCTGGGTGACGCCAGATCCAGACGTTGCCGACGGCGAACGAGAATCACTGGAGTCGTTGGCCGCTGAAATTACTGACACCGTCGAGATCCGTCTCGAATATGAAGCCGAGTACGAGTGGGTAGCGTTCGTGCCCCAGCGCGAGAGCGACGCCGGCGCGTTGACGAAATATTTCGGGAAGGTTGCGGGCGAGGATGAGTTCAAGATACGCGGCATCGAAGCCCGACAACGGTCGACGCCCGAGTTCATCGAAGACGTCCAGCGCGACTGTCTCGAGATTATCGGACGAACGTACTCTCCGGATGCGGTTATCAATCGGTTGAAACGGGCGATTTCGGAGCTTCACGCTGGCGACGTCGATCCTGACCGACTTGTCGAACGGAACCGTGTTTCCAAGCCCGTCGAGGCGTACACGCAGTACACCCAGAACGTGGCGGCACTTGAGCGTGCTCGCGACCAGGACCTCGCTGTCCATCCCGGACAAGATGTCGAGTACGTGGTCGTCGACGACGAGAAAGCATCACGAGAGCGTGTCGCCCTTGCTCACGAAGAGACGGACCAGTATGATCCATCGTACTACGAGACGCAGCTGGTACGAGCTGTCGAGAGTATTATCTCACCTCTGGGATGGGATCGGTCGGATATTCGACGAAGGTTGGCAAAGACACCAACGACTAAGACTACCTCCTTCTGACACTTCGATTACAACAAGATATGAGGAGGACCACACACCCCCCTCGTTCGGAATGAGATTATACCCACCATACCACCTGATTAGAGGCCGTGGTTCCACCCGATGAGAAGGTTGTAGTAATGGATTCATTGAGTATACGCGCTCGACGTATGGTCTACTGCTTCAATTCGAAGGATAGAATAGCTGTACTTCCATTGTTAGATGTATTCACGAATACTTCTAACTAGTGGTGTATTCTACTTGGAGAGCTTTTAGCGCAACTAGGTAATAAAGCTAGGGTTGTAACTAGACAAGTGATCCGCGAAAGTCTACGCAGTCTTGCGATTTGGGGAATTATCTTGTCCTAGTTAGGGTACGCCTAGTAGATTGTTGGAAGATCTCGTCCATACGGCCAGTTTTACGGTATCTCATTCCGAATCAGGGGGGTGTGTCCCTCTAGCTCCAATCTGAATCTATCCTAATTGGGCTGGCATCAACATCGCCTATTAGTTCGGTGGACAACTCATTCCGAATCAGGGGGGTCTCTGTAGCGTTCTCGATTCTTGGCTGATGGACCAACTCATCCTACCTCATTCCGAACGGGGGCGTTGATCTGGACTCGCTGATTATTCGAGCTACTGGCAATCCACTCGTTCTGCGATGTAGCTCATTCCGAACTAGGGGAGTGAAGTCTCCACAGAACACGGATTTGAAGATAGCTCACTCTGAATCGGGTATCCTCCTGTATGACGGCGTCATCTATCGATTTTCCGAAGTTTAGAACCGATATCCAATGAATCTCATTCCGAATCAGGGGGGTAACGACTAAGTAGGTTCCTTCCCAGGATGAATCCATGGCAGACAACGAGGAATCAGACGGAGGAGGTGACTCGTCTATCACGGACCAACAGCTGGATGATTTCGATACAAATAGGGGGGACAGTTCAGCTTCTGAAATTTCGTCGGCCACGAAAGAAATCCAGCGATCAGAACCGAACGACCCGGCAAATGACCCACTGTTCATTCGGGAGGGCGATGAAGACGGCTCCTCAACTCCAATCTGGGCGGATCGCGATCTACTTTCAATTGGAACCGTTCCTGGGCCGGACCGCATCGTCGGTCGAGACACCGAAATCAAGTCGGTTGCTGGAGAAATCCGTCACCTCGTCCACGAATCCCAACCTAACCACGTCGTTATTTACGGCGAAACCGGAACTGGCAAATCACTTGTCAGCCGGCACGTCTCCGACCGTCTTGTTGATACTGCCACTGCCCGTAACGTCCCTGCTGCAAGCATCTACGTTGAGTGCAAGAAGAATAATACCGAAACGCGAGTCGCCCGAACAATCGCTCGTGCCCTAAGCGACAAATCCGGTTCTGGCATAGAAATCCCTCGCGTCGGTTTAGGGTCTGCCGAATACTACGATTACGCCTACGACATCATCGACGAGTACTACGATGGGCTCATTGTCATCCTTGATGAGATCGACATGGTTGATGATGCTGAGGGGCTCCTCCATGAACTCTCGCGAGCCCGAGAAGCTGGCCATACTGATGCCTATATCGGAATCATCGCTATCAGCAACGACATCGACTTCGGACAGAAACTCAATGCACGCGTTCAGAGCTCGATGCGGACGACGGACTTCATCTTTGAACCATACCAGAGCGACCAAATCGAGCAGATCCTCGAGTATCGACGAGATGCATTCCAAGACGGTGTCGTACAAGACGGCGTCATAACCGAGACTGCTGACCGGTCGGCGGATGAACATGGTGATGCGAGGAAGGCAGTCGACGTTCTGCGGATTGCTGGTGACATCGCTGACGACAACGATGCAGAGGTCGTTAGTGCGGACCACGTCGATAAAGCCGTCAAGCGTGCAGAGATCAATCGAGTCAAGGAGACGATTGAAAGTACCTCACCGCAATCCAAACTCGTCCTCTACACTCTCGGTCGCTTGACTGGCTCGAACAACCGCCGTTTCCGTACCTCTGGTATCTACAGCCAATACGAGACGACCTGCGGTGACGTCGGCGCTGATCCCCTCTCGTATGATCGAGTGAGTCAGATTCTCAGCACGCTCGCGCTAATGGGAATCTCTGAGTCTCACCAGATCGGTGGCGGACACAAGCAGGGTGTCTATCTGGAACACCAGCTTATCAAGGACAAAGATGTAGTGATGAAGGCAGTTGTAGAGAGCGATGAACGGCTTTCAGAACTTCACAACGGAACCTACGAAATTTAATCAATCATCATGAGGGTTCGTTCTACCTAGAACCCTTCTACTGAAGCTCATTCCGAATCAGGGGTGTCAAATATTCTGAGAAGTGAACAAGCTCACTTCGAATCAGGGGGGTTGTTCTCGAGAGAACCAGATTAGCTAATCGTCTGGACTGACCGGTCTTTTGTACTGCGAGCACACCTTCTCGCCTTCCCGCCACTGCCAGTAGTAATAGCGGTTGTCGTTGATTTCCTTTATCGTGATCGTCGCTTTGGCAGGGACGTCGTCCGGGAGGTCGTCTGGTCGCTCCTCCACTTCTTCCTGGTCATCCGACTCCTCGAGGCGGTCCTCACGTGCCTTGTACTCGGCGAGCGCCTCAGCGTACGTCGCAACGTCTCGGAGCTGCTCCGGGTCCGACTCGTTGAGCGTGTTGACGATCTCCGTCGGAAGGTTCGCCGGTGGGGTCGAGGGTTCGTAGGACATCGGCTCTTCTCGTGTTAACCAACACGCCCCACGAATCCATAGTTTTGTTGGTTAAGTCGATGGAGACAGTTCTCGCGACCGCTGGCTGTAACACTACTCGAAACTTCTTTATATACAAGTTTCGTACTATGTTACACCGTGCTCCGGCGCATCGAACTCGAGGTCCTCGCCACGGTCGACCGCGGCGACACGATCTCCGAACTCGCGACGAAACTCGACCACAGCGAGAGCTACCTCTCTCGTGCCGTCGCTGACCTCGTTGAGAGAGGGCTCGTCTACACGGAACGCGATGGCCGGCGAAAACGAGTCGTCCCGTCGGATGCCCGCGTCGTCGAACTCTATCGGGACCTCGTCCGCCAGCACTCCCACATCGAGTTCCCCGAGTTGCTGACCGGGAAGGCACTCGAGGTGCTGTACTACCTTGACCAGCCGCGAACCGTCTCCGAGATCGCCGACCGGAGCGATAACTACCGCAACACGGTCAACCGCGTCCTCAAGCGGTTTCGCGACCGTGGGCTCGTCGGGACGACCGACGGCCGCTATGACTTCAATGCCGATTTCGACCGCCTCCACGAGTTCGCCCGTGAACTCGCACACCATCTGCATCGTCAACGCCTCGAAGCCGTTGCCCCGAAGGGCACGATTCTCTGGGAGGACTACGACGAATTCCTCGCCCAGGCCGAGACGGAAATCGACGCGGAGGCGTTCCACGAAACCGGCCTCGCTCGATTCGCGGCCTTCGACCTCCAGTTCCTGCTCACCGGCCACCGCTACTACGTCTACTCTGAGGACCTCGACGTAGTCTCGCCGGCGGAGCTCTGCTGTCACACCCTCTTGATCGACGACGGCAGCCGCCACCGCTCGTACTGTCTCCTCCTGCTCAGCCACGTCGACGTCGACGAGGCGGACCTCCGAGAGCAGGCGGCGAAGTATGGTCTCGAAGACGAAATCGACGCCCTGCTCCGCTACCTCGAGACGCACGGCGAGGTCGACGACGACCGGCTCCCGGAGTGGGACGAGTTCCAGGAGCTGGCGGCTGACTACGAGGTGCCACTACCAAAATGAGACCAACATTCGGACGCGAGTACATCGAGAACGAATTCCAGCGGATCGCGGATGGCCTCTCAGCCCCGCTCGCGGTCTACCTGATCGGTGGTGGCGCGATGTCGCTGCGCGACCTCAAGGGGGCGACGAAAGACATCGACCTGGTCGTCCCGGATGGCGACGCGTACGGCCAGCTGTGGGCCGTCCTGATGGACCTCGGGTACGCGGAGGTCCAGTCGCTGGACCCAGATTACCGGGCGCTTGGGGCGACGAGCTGCGTCGAGAACGACGATGGATGTCGCCTTGACATCTTCAACCAGCAAGTCGCGAACAAGCTCGTGCTCACCGACGGGATGCAAGAGCGTAGCGAGCCGTTCCTCGACACGGATCGACTGACGGTCCGGCTGGTCAGCAACGAAGATATCTTCCTGTTCAAGGCGATCGCAGGCCGCGACGACGACATCGAGGATATGAATATGCTCGTGCAGGCCGGTCTCGATTACGACGTCGTCCGGGCTGAACTCGAAGCCCAGATCGAACGTCTGGGGGACGATCAGTTCGCCACGTTCGCGAACGAGGCGCTGGTCGAACTCGAGGAGCGGTACGGGGTGACCACGCCAATCGAGGCCCGCGTCCAGGACCTCACGAACAGGTACTACCGGGGGCTCGAAGTCCTTCAGGCACTCGATGAACCGATGACCGTCGACGAACTGGCCGCCGAACTGGATCTGGATACCGACGAAATTCGTGAACGGATTATGTATCTCGCGAAGTTCGAACGGATACACCAGGAAGAGGAGTCAGTATACTTGGCAGAGTAGACGAATTTGGGCCTTTCACTCTCCACGGGACTATGCTATAATCAGCACTGAGATAGTGACGGTAGGAATCGAAGCCGAAACAGTAGCGGAAACCGGATATTTATTGAAGAGATGTTAGAATTGAGCTGATACGGAATGGCACGCCTCCACGAATACGGTCCTGATTCCCCTCGTAGTGGGTACCATCTAAAAGGATGGACAAAACACTCAGGGAATACAACACTTCAAGTCCACTATCCCTGTAAGCTCCTCTTCGACTGGCTTAATTTTCAAGAAGGAGATAAAATACCTGATGAACTGGTAACCTCACTTCTTGACTCAAACTTATTATATACCAAAAGTGATGGCTCTCCAATGGAGGATATCAACTGGACCTCGTCGTTTGATTCTGTCTCTGCAGAACTAAGTGAGGAACAGTGTCAGCGGCTTTTGGGATTTCTCCGTGAGTACGATGGTCCTCGGCGGGAACTTGTCCAGAGTTTAGCAGAAAACATCGACACCGGTGAGCCAATTCCTGAAACTGCAAGACTGTCCTCCAGCACGGATTACGACCGGAACTGGCGAGCATGCGTTGATTTCTCTTCCGGCGACCCCGACGAATCGCTCCACCGAATTGCAGAACAAGTATCCAAACGTCCGTTTGGTCTCCCAGAAATAGTAGCAACCTCCCTTCGAGAGTGGTCAGACACCTCCATAGAGGAGTTCGTAGACCTCCCTAACTTGGAGGAGTCAATACAACTCTTCAGGGACTACCCGGGACGGATTCACAATATTGTTCCTCACGAAGATCACCCTATCTACTTCCTAACACTGCCAGAAGCGGACAATCAAGACCCATGGCCTAGATTTTTAGTAAACCATATCTTGGAGCCTCAGACTCAGGAGTACGATTCTGAGTTTGTATTTAGAGTTCAGATAGTGTCTCACCTTCCTGCACCACTACAGGATATCTACTCGTCCGAGTCGATTGTTCACACTACAATCGTACTCGATCAAGAGATCCACGGTTGGAAGGTATCTGTCCCCGATGATATCGATGAATTGAGTGATGGTGAGAGGGTTGAAATTGAAGATCAGATACGAGCACTCGAGAGTGAAACCGTACGCCTGATGGAATACCTATTAGATAGCCGCGTAGACTCGAAGGTCGAAACTTCATCTGTCGAGTACGAATACGTAGCGTTCGAAGGTTCTGACTCCGGATCTTAGCTGTCCTCTACCTATTTGAAGGAAGGCGGCCGTCTGGTCGGGGAACCCGGCCCCGTTTGATCTCGTGATCGACGCGACGCAGGTGCTTGCAACCGCCTTCGGGTGAGCGCTGCTGCCAGTCGGGACAGGTACACGATTCGTCGATGATATCGACTTCGTACCTGTTGCCGGACGCGGACTGCACCTCGTAGCGGCCACCTTTCGAGAGGAGCGAGACGTCCATCGCTTCGGCGACGGCACGCTTCGTGCGGGGCTCAAGATCGTCCTCCGACTGTGCGTTCTCGTCGACGACCAGTCGGTCGCGAACGTCGCCCGTTCGGCCACCGTCGGGAGCGACGGCTTCCGCAGGCCCCCTGAGCCGCTCGTGGAACACTTCCTCCACCGGATGGCCTTCCGGCCACAGGTAATGGACCTCGCGGCGCTCGCGATGGTCGTAGGAGCCGCACGCGGCTGCGCACCCAGTCCAGACGCGCCAGGCACCGAGCGCGGCCATCACGTCGACGATGTCGCGGGGAACCATCTGGTGGTCGTCCGGGAAGAACACCCGGAAGCGGGTACACGCCTCCTGCGGCGGGACGGTCTCCCACCAGTCTTCGCTGGCCCCCCAGCTGTCGAACATCGCCTCGTCGCTCCCGTAGCCGACAGTCACGCCGTCGATCGGCGTCCAGTCTGCTGGGAGGTGGTCCGACTCGCCTTCAAGCACTCGAAGAACGGCGTATCGGAGGTACTCGTGAGCTTGATTGTCTGTCGTTTGGGCGACCTGGTCGTGCTGCTCGGCAACGTGCTCGGCTTCCTCGAGGACCGTCGTGAGATAGGGTTCAGTCATCGTTCGGCGGAGGTCTGAATGCGCCTCCGCCCCTCGGCGGGCGCTGAAAAACTTAACCAACAATAGTGGGATGTTGGTTAACAAGCTCATTCTCCGCAGATATTCGTGTGAACGCCAGATACCAGTAGAAATCAAAGATCTTCAGATCAGAAACTGCTGGTCTTAGCCAATATCACACCAAAACCACTATTCGGCACCTCTAGGATTTATTTTGATAATGAGCGAGGGGTATCCCAGCGATTGGGGATCACGCCGCAAAGAGGTCTATCGCCGAGATGATTACACCTGTCAGAACTGCGGTGCACTAGGTGGTCCTCATGGTGATGCAGAGCTTCATGCCCATCATATTGTACCGAAGAGTAAGGGAGGAACCCATAACACCAGCAATCTAAAAACACTCTGTAAGGATTGTCACGATGCTATTCATGGGAATTCTGTAGCCCCGACAGCGGATGCCTCTCGACCCAACGAGGCCTCGTCTGAAGCACAGCTAAAATTCCCACTGAACGAGAGTAAATTCCCCTATTCTGTCGCCGCTGAACTCTCGTGTGGGAACCAGATAGCTAACACCTATGACTTAGTGAACGCGATTATTGAGGCCATCGAGGAATTGAACGAGCTATTTGAGACCGCTCAGTCACTTCCTTCAGACGAACGATCCAACCGGCTTTCACGTAGAATAGACGAAACGGTTAACGAACTTGATGACCAGCTTCAAAGCCTCTATTCTGAACTTAATACATTTGATGAAGAAATTTCGTGGAGCGACTCAAAGAGTACGGTCTCCAGATATGATGATTTCCACCAGGCTGCCGTAGAACTACAAGTAGTGGTTGAAGAGTATCGTAATACCCTTGAGAACCTATCGACTGGAGCAAAGGACGAGGATCTTCGTGGCACACTCGTAGACTTAAAACTACTCGCAGATGATCTCGATGCCGCACTTGAAGAATACTCAGAGGCCTCGGAGAGGCTGATTAACCGGCTCTATGGTGAGATCTCAAGTGAACTAGATCGAATTGACTCAAATACGACTTCTATAACACCGATTACTCCGGACAGCTGTCCGGTTTGTACTGGAGACACGACCGTCGTCCGGCGTTCTATTGAGGAAACTAACCATTCTTACTCGTTGCTGCGTTGTACGGAATGCGATACTGAGTGGACCATAGATCTGCAAGATCTCACCGTCTCTAGTGGTCCGGAAGATTTGGTGGGCGTATCAATGGCCCCGACTGTCTGGAAACGCGGGGCCAACAGGGGTTACTCCTTACCAGATGATTTGGACGAGTTCAACAGGCTCTCAGAAATATACGAACGAGAAAAGAAACGACTCCTTGTAGTCGTAGCAATTGGCCAAGTCGGTATCTTGATTGGTAGCTATATTTTCGGAAGCGTAATACTCTGGATTATTGGAACTATCCTACTTGTTTCGGCTGCACGTGGACTGTTTACCTGGCGGCTGGATCGGGTTCTTGGTGGCTCCTCATCCTTCCTGTCTGGTCTGCTGAAATAGGCCAAACCGCCGAGTAGAGTTAGCTATCTAGCACGTCGATGAGCTCTTCTGCTGTAGAACTGATCCGTCCGAGCCGCTCGCGAACGACCTCGGGATCGTCCGACTCCCACGCAGCGAGGTAGAATGCCGAGCCGCTGGTGTCCAACCCACAGTACCGCCCGACGACATATGCGACGGCTTCGGCCTCGACCTCGCGTTTCGCCCGTTCGGTGTCGTCGTCGACGTCGAAGTGGAGCAGAGCGTGGGCGTACTCGTGAATTAGCGTCCGCGCGAGGTCGGCCTCGTTCTCCCGATCACGCACCTCGACGAGCGGCTGAACGTCGACGAGGCTCAGCTGCTCGCAGATGCCCTTCGCATCGCCGTGGGTCCACTCCTCGGCTGGAACGATCCGCACCGTCACGCCGAGGTCATCAGCGGCGTCAGTCAGCTGTTCGACGAGGTCGCCGGCGTCCCCGGTTGCTTCTGTGTCCAGGTCGGGAAGCGGCTCGCCCTCGGTCTGGGAGACATCGAACACCGGCGCGGGCTTGAACCCGACCAGGCCCTCGGACCACTCCTCGGGCGACGTCTCGTCGTAGTCACAGTCGCTATCCTCGTGATAGCTCGGCGAGTTCTCGCATTCCGGGCACTGCTTGGTGATGATCGGTGCCCAGATCCAGATGGCCGACTCACCCTCCGTGACGTGGCGGTCGAACTCCTCCTGCCACGTCCGGTAGCCCGCCACCCGGCTCGCCTCGGGACACTGCCGCTTGATGAGGAGCGTGTTCCGGTAGGAGTAGTCGTGGAAGCGACTCTGGACGTCGAGCCACTCCTGGAACTCCTCGCTAGCCTGCGCGTCGTCGACGCCGGCGACGAGGTCGTCGATCCACTGATCGATGGTGCTGTTCATCTCGTCGTCTCGCGTGTCGGTCTCATCGAAGGAAACCGACGAATCACTGGTCGTAGCCATTGTGTTCACCGAATTGAGTTCACGGCGACTGCGTCAGTTCAGACCGCGCCGCACCCCTCAGGGGCGCATAAAAAACACGCCTCCGCGACTTCGTTCAAGTCGGGGTGGCTGACAGGGGATGGTGTTAACAACCGCAAGTACATCAGATAAGCCAGAATGGGTCTCTTGAGTACACTCCGCAGGGCCGTCGAAGGGGAGTCATCGACCCTGTGGGAGTGCCGAAACTGTGGAGAGACACTCTCAGAGAACGCCGAAGAGTGTCCAAGCTGTGGGGCTGAGGATGTCGTCTGCTACGAGCTCTGATCAGCGAAGCGCTTCCTTCTCATCAGCGAAGCCGACCGTGACGAGGTACTCGAGGTACGCGTCGAACCGCTCGACGTCGCTGGGCGTGTCGGTCGCAAGGTGACGCGCCCACTCGATGGCCCACTGGAAGGCAGGATCCGTGCCGCCCTTGCCGTGTAGATACCACCAGCGAGCCGCTTTCAGTACGACCAGCGGATTCGTCGGCGGGTGTTCACCGGCAAGCCCCCGGCTGATCGACTCGATTTCATCGGGGACGTCGGTGGGATTGACCTCACCTGATTGTGTGCTGTCGATATCGACTGGGATGTCGTCGATTGAGACGTTGTCGGCATTCTGTTGTTGACTCACTGAAGTCACCTCTGAGGACCCTCGATGGAGCCCTCGCCCTCTCTGGGGGCACGAAAAACAGGTCGCAAAGTCACGCCGGCGGGAGGTAGACGCTTTGCTCGCCGGCAGATACCTTTGTGCTGAACGTGGGACTTCGCTTGTTAGTCAACTACTGGTTGGACTGGCAGCCGTTCGAGTCGGCGATGGCACGGGATACAGAGAGTCAGCAGGTTACTCGGGACATCTGCATCGTCGACCGATCGGTCTGGGTCGTCGTAGAACCGGCGTCGAGGAATCCGATGGTGAACCGGAAGATCACGTCCGAATTTCTCGCGGTGAGCTTTGCGGCCCATACCGCAGCGCAGACAGGACTCGTTATCACGGACTATGATCTCCTCACGAATCTGTGGCCAGTTCGAGCCAAACGGAACTGTCTCAACATCTGACTGGCGGTAGTTTTCTAGATAGTCCGGGTCGGCCGCTTGAAGGGCTGTTCGCCACGCTCCGAACTCACGCTGATACGGATCGATGGTGAACTCCCCGTGTTCGTTCATTTCCGTTGTTGTCGGTGGGTGGCCCAGATCATCCGCGACTGTCCTCAATTCGGCTAATAACTCCTCCCGTGGAATTCGCCACCGCTCATTCGGCTCGAAACCGGCAATTCGTAGAGCTTCATTCCACGAACCGAATCGCTCCTGATAGACTGCCGCGCTCCATTTCCCCTGTTCTCGCATCTCATCCTTTCGAGGGACATGGCCTAGCTCTTCGGCGAGACTGTTGAGTCCGGATATCAGATCCTCTTCGCTCACATCCCACACGGATTGGACTTCCAACCCAGCCTGTCGAAGAGCACAATTCCAGGTTCCAAAAGCCCGCTTGTACGAATTCGCGGTATAGGGACCACTCTGGTCCATTATATCTGACGTGGGTGTTCGACCTAGTTTCTCAGCGAACCCCTGTAAGGCAGTAATGAGTGTCTCCTCGGAGAGGTTCATATCGACATTCGGTTCAAAACCGGCCGCTCGTAGTGCTGCATTCCACCCTCCGAATCGCTTACAGTATGTCTTCACCGAATACTCGCCGTGATTACTGTATTCGCGCTCTGACGGAGTTCCCCCTACGATGTCGGCAACTGATTTGAGATCAGTAAGGAGGTCCTCTTCGGGCGTCGGTGATCGTCCGTTTGGGTCGTTTGTTCCGGTTTGAAGTCCGGCAGCCTCGAGTGCGTTATTCCACGACCCGAACCGATTCCCGTACGTCTTCGAAGCATGAGGCCCTGAATCGTCCATCTCACTTTGTGAGGGTGGACGACCGAGTTCCTCAGCGAACTTCTGGAGCCGATTTAGTAGTTTATCGTCTGAATACAGCTTCTTGCCCATGATTTCTGAGGGGATTGAATCACTCAGATTGGTCCCGTCTCGGTATTTGAATGTCCGCTCTGGCGTCTGTGATGCGTCATCCTATCGATTCTGGCTGCCCCGCACCCTTTCAGGGGCCGGAAAAACCGAAGTACAGCGGATTAACCAACAATAGGGGAACTCACGCAGAGTGTGTTGGTTAAGAATAGAGCTTACTCTTCGTCCTCACGTAGCTCTTCAGCCTTCCACTTAAGCCGGCGCAGGATCTGCGTCCGATTCTGGTGGGTATTTTCGTAGGCAACACACTCTTTTAGAGTCTCCATATCCGGGATCGTCGCGATACCGGCCTTGACCAATCGGTAATTCGGTGCTTCGAGACGCTTCTCAGGTGGGAATTCGCCGTCACCCCCGTCGCTAATCGTGGACTGTTCCATCTCTGTAGCCCTCCACCCCTCCAGGGCGAGAAAAAACAGAACAGACGACTACATCCCCGACCCGGCGTCAGGCCATCGCCTCTTGGAACCGCTCACGAAGCGCGTCCTCTCGCTCTTCGAACTGCTCGACTTTCTCTTGCAGGTCGTCGCTGACCCGCTCGATGCTCGCCAGCGCTCGTTCACCCTCCAGCGAGGCTTGCGATCCGTCGTCGCCGTCCGCCTCTAACTGCTGCTCGTACGCCTGCTCGACGCGCTCGATGCTGCCTTCCGGGTTGAACAGAATATCGTTGGCGATCCGGACGTATTGATCGAGGGATGCCCCCTCTTTCCCCTGGAAGAATGAGTGAGCGCGTACGTCGCGCCGGAATGGAGCGTCCACATATCGATCTCGACGGGTGAGGCCGCGTTGGCCTCGGCATCGCTCGCAGCGCGCTCGGCTAGGTAGTCCGGGAAGCCCAGCAGGGTGTAGAACTCCGTGACGGTAAACGGGAGTTCCGAGAAGTCGAGGTCGATATCCTGAGCGTCCCGGATGAACTCGAAGAGGTCATCGGCGACGAGTTCGACCTGTGCGAGGAGTTCCTCCCACCAGGTCCGGAAGTTCCGCACGTCGCCGACGTGTTTGATGACCTCCTTGTCGGTGAGCGAGCGCATCGTGTTCGAGCAGTAGCCATCCTGAGCGAACCCCTCCACGTAGACGGCGTGCTCGCCGAAGAAGTCGTAGCCCGACGTGACGCCCATCGTAATCGGGTCCGACCGACCGGGAAGGCGCACCTCGAGGCCGTCGAACATGATGTCCATGTGGACCTTGCCGCCTCCCCGGTAGCGCCGAATCTCGCCGAACATCACCTCACCCAGCGGCGTCCCGTCGATGGTCTCCTCGCGGAGGACCTCCTCCAGCGGGCCGTAGACGTCGACCGGATTGATGATCGCGTACGAGTCGGTCGGGATATGGAATAGCGACTCCGTCTCGGCGTCACCGTCCGCTTCTGCTTGCAATCGCGACGGCTCGACGATGGCGTTGAATCGCTCTGTTTCGACCCAATCGTCGGCGTACGGGTTGCGATATGCGACTGCTGTGTCGACTGCTTGGGGAAGCTCTCGAATCGCCGCACTGAAGCTGATTGGTTCGGGACCTCCGTATTGCTCGGCGTACCACTCGGGTAGTTCGGTGTTGGTTCGCCCATCAAGGCCTGCGAAGACCGTAGCTTCCTCTGGGTCTTTCATAGCATCCTCCGAAGGCGCGAAGCGTTCTGATCTGCGCCTCCACCCATCGAGGCGCAAAAAACGACGCTACGACTGCCGACACTCGTGAGCTTGGATTCGCTCTGGAAGCCCGACTTTTCCACAGAGCGGACACTCGACGAGTGGTGTCGGCGGAAGATCCTGCCAGGCAGCAAGGGCTCCCCGGAGATGGACTTTCGTCTCTGCCGACTCGGCGCTTTCGAGGGCATTGGTGAGGTGCCTCCGGAGTCGTTCTCTGTTCGTGAGATCGCCTGGATTGGGTGTCGGGAGAGGCTCATCTGTCTGTCTCATTTGAATCACGAGGGGGCTACCTCTCATCCCCTCGTAGAGGGAGAGCAACACCCTCCGGCCCACCTCGATTTGGTGGCTGTGTGGCGTCGACAATCGTATCCAATCGCTGCGGGGCGACGGCTTCCCAGATGAGATGATGCTTCGAACAGACCGTCACGAGATTCGAGACTCGATTCGCCTGTTCGTGGTCAAACTGCCCATCGGGGGTGACAAAGAACTTCCGCGGGACCAAATGGTGGACAGAGATGTCCTTCCCAACTTGCTCTTGATGATCCGCTTGGGTAATCCCACACCACGGCGTTTGGCACTGGAAGTCATCACGTTCCAGTGCTTGCCGCCGTTTCTCCGGCCAATTTGGCCCGTACGGAATCTCTGAACGTTCTTGATAGGACCGTGGTTGTGAGAAGCCAGCTTCGGTGAGTGCCTCTTCCCACCCCCCAAATCGGTGGTCATATGTCCATCTATGATACTCCCCAATCCGATCCATCTCCCCGCTCGATGGCGGGCGACCGATCTGCTCC
Organism: Halolamina sp. CBA1230; assembly: GCF_002025255.2. Taxonomy (GTDB): domain Archaea; phylum Halobacteriota; class Halobacteria; order Halobacteriales; family Haloferacaceae; genus Halolamina. The sequence goes on along the minus strand of NZ_CP054589.1, from coordinate 81,987 downwards.
GCAAGCCGGTCAATCTCGTCCACCAGGTCCTGATCGGTGAGTCGGAATTTCCGATTCGGAGCGTAGCCAGCCTCACGCAGGGCCTCGTTCCAGCTCCCGAATTTGTTCTGGCAGACGCGCTGGGAGTATTCTCCGTGCTCGCTCATCTCCTTTGCTGTCGGCGGTTTTCCTAATTTGTCTGCGACACGTCGAATATCGTCGAGAATTACGTCCGCGTCTGTTACGATCTGGTCGCGACGATGGACCGCGGTTACGTGGCCACCCAACTCGTGGGAGGTCGCAAATGACTCGCCACAGTAGTCACAGATATGGTCGGTCAAAGCTCCGTCACCTCCCTCCGCGGTTCCCCCGTAATGCGTTATAAACTCTCGACCCGCTGAGCGACTGCGGAAGATCGCGAATCGCTTCGGCGAAGGTCACGGGGTCTGCATCTCCATGCCACTCTCGGTACCACTCTGGTAGTTCGGTGTCGGTACGCCCATCGACGCCAGCGAAGATGGTTCTGGACTCTGGATCTTTCATCTCAGTCACCTCACTTCAGGAATCCTCGTCGACGTGCGACTGCATCGTCTCGCGCCCTGCGCCCCTCTCCCGGGCGCAAAAACAACGTCTCACGAACTACCATTCGACCTGGAGAGTGTCCTCACATCCTCAGCTGTCTCCGTCGGTACGCTCCTGTCATTGTGATTTTGTTCTTCTCGGTAGAAAGGGAGAATCTCCTATGCCAAAACGGGTAGACTTCAATCATACTGTGCATCTCGTCTAGTCGTGTGTCGATCTCGTCGAAAGAGACCGATGCATTGGTGGTAGTCATAGAAAATCACCGAATCAAGTTCGGCCTGTCCGACAGTCAGGACGCGCCGCACCCCTTCACGGCGCACAAAACCGGGCTATCGCTCAGCGGCGTTCGTGTCGCTCATCCGCGTTCGAGATACAGCGAGTACAGAATGATGCCTAGTCCGACCGCTACGAGGATGCTGTTGATCAGGATTCCCATCTCCAGAGACACAGAGAGAACTTGATGAGCGATACCAGCGAGCAACGCGCCGAGCGTGATGATTCCAAACCCGATGCCAAGCGCCCGGAGCGAAGGCGTTCCGGTTCGACGATAGGCTCGAAATGCGATATACGTGATCCCGCTCCCTAACAGCAATATCACTGTTTTCACCACGACGATAGCTGTTGTGACCCATATCATAGCTCCTCCCCCATTCTCGACCAGATATCTTCGAGTCGTTCGTCGGCGCTCCGCGGTGGCCGTTCGACTGTGACCGATAAGTCGCCGGAATCGTCAATGGAGAAGATCACATCGTTGAAATCCCGCTCGTATGTCGTAGTTCGACCGCCGCCGGGATTTATCGTGTCTCTCTCGCGAACCAGTGAGGCCTTACTGAGAAGTTCGAGTTTTCGGTACACCGTTGATTTGGGAATGTCACACGTCTCGATTAGTTGGGTTGCGGTCATGGGTTCAGATATTTCACGGAGGATGGTCCGGCAATCGGCGTCGTCCAGCGCATCAAGGACAGTCCGCAACGATGGGGAATCCTCGAATGACACTGAATCGCGCACCATTACCTGTTGTTGGACTGTATCCGGGATATGTTATCCGATTATGATTCATTAATGTCGGGAGTTGCCCCAGTCTAGGATCCCTGTCACACATAGGGTTACGCCCCGATCCTATCCATGATTCGGGGGTTACCATCCACAGTGACGCCGGAGAGTCCGCAATCACGGGATGGGTCTGTCTGTATTGTCAAGTCGGGCACAGGGGTTGATTGTCCGTGATCTGTCGCAATTTACGTTGTTGACCATGTCCCTGCATTGGGCGACCAGATTGCAAGGATTTCCTGGTCGTGACCTGACCCGCGGTTGCAACGGGTCACTAGCGTTCAGGACATATCGAGGTCCATTCGTAACTATCGGAACGCTACCGATAGACCACTTCGGCGAATTCCCACCGTTCGGGATTCCGCCGTTGACTGACTGTCACTGCCCACAAGGGTCTACTCATGAGAACGAGTGAGTATCTTGGAGCGCGTGGAACTGGCCTATCCCGGCGTGAATTTTTAGCGGCTACAGGCAGTGCTGGCGCGCTGGGTCTCGCAGGGTGTACAGCACCTTCTGGAAATACAGAGACTCAGTCGCAACCAGTCGCAACCGAGCATTCGTCGCCTGATTTGGAAAAGTGGCTCGTTGAGGTCCCCCGGCCAGGTGTCATTGAACCAGTTGGGGAGAAAGATGGGACACCCTATTACGAGGTGGAAATGCGCGAGGTTGAGCAGAAAATTCATCCCAACCTCCCACCTACAACAGTCTGGGGATACGACGGCCAGTACCCTGGGCCGACAATAGAGGCACGGCAGGGGGAACCCGTTCAAGTACGCTGGAAGAACAAATTACCAGACGAGCATCTGCTGCCAGTGGATGAGACAATACACAGCAGCAAGATCCCTTACGACAGTACCGGCGTGCGGGTCGTGACCCACCTTCACGGTGGGAACATCGAACACCAGAGCGACGGCAAGCCGACAGCGTGGTTCACGAAGGACTTCGAGCAAACTGGCCCGAAGTTCGAGAACAAAGACTACTACTACGTGAACGATCAGCCCCCGGCCACGCTCTGGTATCACGACCACTCGCTCGGAATCACTCGACTGAACGTCTACGCTGGTCTGGCCGGGCTCTATCTCCTCCGAAACGACCGAGAAGAGTCACTTGGCCTGCCGTCGGGGGAGTACGAAATTCCACTCGTGCTCCAGGACCGCAGCTTCAACGACGACGGTTCGTTATACTACCCGACTGCCCGCTCGGGGACGAACAGCGACTCGTCGAAGCCAACCCCGAGCATCGTTCCGCAGTTCTTCGGTGACACATCCGTCGTCAACGGGAAGGCCTGGCCCAGGCTGTCGGTAGAGCCGAGGAAGTACCGATTTCGGATCCTCAACGGTTCGAACTGTCGATACTACAACCTGAAGCTGTTCGAGTACGACGAGTCGACCGAAACGACCGAAACGAGCGGACCTCCGTTCACCCTTATTGGAAACGACGGGGGGCTGCTACCTGCACCAGCTCCGATCGAGGATCGTCTCGAGATAGGCACCGGCAAGCGTGCCGATGTCGTCGTTGATTTCTCGGACTACGCCGGGCAGACGCTTCTAGTTCACAACGACGCCAGGGCGCCTTACCGTGGCCCGGACATAAATACCGGAAATCAGCAGCCGCTCCCCGACGTGATGCTTCTCGACGTCGCCTCCGATGGCGTCGACGATCGGAGCCAGGTCCCGAGTACGTTGGCGAATGTGCCAGAAATTCCCGTCGACTCGGTCGACAAGGAACGGTACCTTCCGATGACCATGAGTTCTGACGATTACGGACGACCCTTACATCTCCTCGGGTCGGATGCGGAGTCCTCACCGCACAAACTGTACGATCCGGTTACCGAAGAACCGGCCCTCAACGATACGGAAATCTGGAGCTTCGCGAATCTGACGGGAATGTCACACCCGATGCATATGCATCTCGTACATTTCCAGATGCTTGGGCGACAGCCGTACAGTGAATATGACCCTGAGGCGGAGATGATCGATGTCGAGGCGCTCGAACCTCCGGCACCGGAAGAAACGGGCTGGAACGACGTCATCAATGTAAACCCAGGCGAGGTGACCCACGTGATCGTTTACTTCGGGGAGTTTGAGGGGCTATTCAACGATCAGATTGGCTGGTACATGTGGCACTGCCACATGCTCGAACACGAAGACCACGACATGATGCGCCCCTTCAGAGTCCTGCCGAAGTCTGACGACGATGGCGGGTCCTGAAAGCGAACACGAAGTGGGAATCGGGCTGGGGGGCGGCACCGAGCGTAGAGAGGGATCCAGATCGCTGTGCTAGTCGGACACGACGAATCCGATCGCCTCCATCGAAGATTGCTCAAACTTCTCTCCGTTCGGTTCGTGAGCCAAGGCGAAGATGTTCGGAGCAATACTCTCCTCGTCACCACCTGTAGAGAAAATGTGCTCTCACCGTCCTTCGTGATACGGAATCTCGCATTCGGCCTCGGGGTGCTCGGTGCCGTCGTCGGATTCATGGTTTACGGCTTAGAGGGTGGTTTCCTGTGGGCACTCGTCGGGTATTTCCTTGGGAACGTGGGGCAGAGTATGACCTGGACGGTATGTGGCGACCGACCCACGTGATCGAAACACCCGACAGTACCGTTCGATCCTCCTACGAGCAAGTGGTGTACGAGGGCGAAGTGGTCGAATCTCAGTTCTGTGCCGGAACCTCAATTCCCTCCCCGACCGGCTCCTTTCGTATTGTCAGGACTGGCTGTTCTGCCTGGCGGAGCGTCTGCTCCGTGACGCTCCCACGGAGGAGTCGGGCAAAACCGGACCGGCCGTGTGGGCTGAGAATGAGTAAATCGACGTCCGCTTCGTTCGCATAGGTACAGATTTCTCGGGCTGGCCTCCCCTCCCGTATCTCGGTGACGATCGATATGTCGCGGTCCTGTGCGGCGAGGCTGATAGATTCCAGGGCGTCACGCCCTTCGTCATGAAGACTTGATTCGGTGTTTGACCGTCCCATGATTCCAGGCCCACTTCGGACAATATCGATCACGTAGAGTGCGTGTACTGTCGCATTATGCTGGGTGGCGAGATCAAGCACGTGCTGTATCGCCCGGCGATTTCCGCTCCCGTCCGTTGCGAGAAGGAGCGAATCAAACATGTGCATTGGTAGCATCCCAACCACCGTAACAGTTGTGGTGCCGAACATTCGGCGTCGGCAACTCATCGCCTCCTCTTTCTCCTTGCCTGTAACCGGCCGCTTGATCCGTATTGCAATCCAATTAGTACCGAGGGGCACGCATCAACGTATGTTCAACCGAATACTCATCCCGACGGACGGTAGTGACCAGGTCAAGCCAGCGGTGGATATGGCACTCGACCTCGCTGAAACCCATGATGCAACCCTCCACGTACTCTATATCGTTGATCAGCCACCTTCTGTTTCCGGTATGGGTGAGGGATTCTCCAGTTTCGATGACCTTCTGAACGCGCTCGAAGAACGGGGACAACAGGCAACGAAAGACTACTTCCGCGTACGGCGAGGCCTTCAGGACAAAGGCACACGCTCCGCTCGGCAGGCGTTAGAGCGACTGTCGGGGCGTGAAAACCGCTTCGTCCTGAACCGCCTGCACAACATTTCTCGCGGAATCGTGGAGGAAGCCCTGCGACACGACTGCGCGTACATCGCCGTCGAAGACCTGACCCACATCCGCGAGCGGATGGACGCCCACGACGACCGCCTGAAACGGCAGATGCACAACTGGGCGTTCCGCGAACTCCAAGAGCAAATCGCGTACAAGGCCGCCGAGTACGGTATCCGCGTCGAGTCGGTCAACCCGGCCTTCTCCTCGCAGACCTGCTCGAAATGCGGCCATCAATCCAGCACGAACCGTGACTCGGACAGCTGGTTCGCATGCAACGAGTGTGGGTACGAGGTTGACGGCGACTACAACGCCGCGAAGAACGTCGGCCTCAGATTGATAGCTTTACCGGAGGGCAAACGCCCCTCTGGGTTGGGCAACGGTCAGCTTGCCCTGAAGTCGGGGACGTTGAACGTGAGCGACGTGTCCAACGTCCACTCCAGTTTAGAGTTCGAACGGGAGTCCACCGACAAGCCCACCGCTTCAGCGGTGGGTCGCTGACAGCTCCGTAGTGAATTGTCGCCGCCCAAAATCTGGGACTGCCAGTGACGTCCTAGGATTACCACCTCAGTGAACAGGAGTTTCGTCAACCTCCGCATCGACGTCAGGCTCGTATCGCTTCAGCCCCCACGAGACCAGGGCACAGACCACACTCAGGACGACGAACAGGGAGAACCCGCGTGCGTAGCCGATTTGCCCAAAGACGTCAGTGTAGTAGCCCAGCGCCGGGAGGATGATGAGCGTCCCGCCGCCGCCAACGCCGCTGATCCAGCCGGAGGCGCCGCCGACAGCTTCGGGGACGAACTTCGGCACCAACTCGAAGATGGCAGCATTCGCGATACCCATCCCTGTGCCGAGGATCATCATCCCGACGAACGCAGGCCAGAATCCGCTCGCAAAGGTCATGACGACGGCGCCGATGGCCATGACGCTGAAGCTCGCGATGGCGACGTTCTCGCCGCCGAATCGGTCACTGATGCTGCCGCCGGGAATCCTGATCAGCGAGCCGTAGACGATGAAGATACCCGCAAGGAGGCCAGCAATCGACAGGTCGAACCCGTGGAAGAGGTCCCAGTAGGTGGGGAACCAGGCCGACAGCGACGTGAAGCCGCCGCCGAAGGAAACCGTGTAGAGGAACACCAGGACCCACGTTCTTCGGATCGAGGCGGATTCACGCAGTGACTCCCAGGTGTTGCCCGACGGGAAGATGTCCTGGCCGAGTTCGTCCGCCGTCTCCTTCGCTTCCTCCTGGTCGTTCCCCTGGCGGAGCAACTGGAAGTAGTATGGGTCGACGGCGTAGATGGCGTAGACGATGGTGACGGCGACGACGAACGCGAGCCAGATTCCGTATGCCATCGCGAGGCCCGTCAGCCCGATCAGGACGGGGAGGATATAGACGACCAGTCCGGGCCCGATGTTGCCGGCGCCGGCGAATGCGCCCATCGCGAACCCCTGTTTGTCGCTGGGGTACCAGTAGGAGGTCTGGCTAATCCCGACGGAGAACGTCGCCCCGCCGGCGCCCGCCAGAAGGCCGAACAGCACGAGCAGCGGGTACAGATGCATCCCGAAATCGTCGGGATACGTCAGGAACAGCGTGACGACGAGACCTGCGATGCCGACGATTGTCGACGCTAACAGAATGAGCATCGGTTTCTTCCCACCGGCCTCGTCAACCCAGGCACCGAAAGGGATTCGCAGCACTGCTTTGCTGAGGTGTGGCGACCCCAACAACAACCCGTGGAAGACGCCGGTGAGAGCTAGATGCTCTTCGAAGATGGGACCTGCGGCACCGTAGAAAACGATCGTGGTCAAGCCCGCGAAAAACCCAAACGTCGCCATAAACAGCCCACGTCTCGGAGTCCCTACGACACCGTTCGCTTCTGCAGCTTGGCGTTGGTCAGTCATCTTCACCTGGATCAATCTGCCCCAGTCTTGGTGCTATAGTCTGGTTCCCCCCGGCACGGTGAGAACCTGTATATCGATGCTGGTGGTCATCTGGGATTCTGGTCGTTGACATCTTCCTAACGTTCGCTTCGTCGCAATGGGCCCTTGTTTCTGTCGAATCATTTTATCAGTGTCAATTTTGGGGGGCCAGAATTCTACAACTTCAGTTCCTTGTCGGTAGTGATTAACTGCTGTAGATTGATGTACTATCAGTAATCGGATGATTGCTACTGAAAGGGCGTAACCATTGTTCGTCTCACCTCGTCGCCCTTCGGAAGCGCCCATGTTACGTATCCCCCCGTTCCTCGAATAGCTGCATCTGTCGTGGCGCACTGATCCGCTCGATGTTCAGAATTCTGGAGGCCCCAACCGTAGAAAATAGCTGTAACCGGCTTCCGAGGATCACTAATTCACCCACCGCCGACGGCGGTTATCGTCGCTATCTCGACGGCACTCACGAAAGCGGAGTGACCAAACAGCCACTACGGTGACAATCGAGGTCAACGGAACGCGGATTCCCAGACAGCGGGAATCCGGCAAAGTGTCCTCCGTATGGGTGATGAATGGGAAATATGGAACGCCGAAAGGTACTGAAGACTGCTGGGTTCGCCGCGACAGCTGGACTGACCGGGCTCGCCGGCTGTAGCAGTCCGTCGTCCGAGACGGAATCGCCCTCAAACGACGGAACTGAGACGCCGTCGGATGAAGGGACGGATAGCTCGGCAAACGGCGGGACGACGACGACGGTTGAAATGCACACCGAGAACGGGGAGTACTATTTCGATCCGATCGGGCTCTTCGTCGAGTCCGGCACAACCGTCACGTTCGAGAACGCCAGTGGGAGTCACTCGGCAACAGCATACGATGAGTCGATCGACTCCGCGTCGACCACGCGCATTCCCGAAGGGGCGTCGGTGTTTGACAGCGGCATCCTCAGCGAGGAGGGTGCAACGTTCGAACATACGTTCGAGACGACCGGCACGTACGACTACTTCTGTACCCCGCACAAGAGCCTCGGGATGGTCGGTCGCATCGTTGTCGGCGAACCGGGCGGTCCCGCCGAGGGGAGCATGCCGCCGGATGGTGACGTACCGGAGAGCGGGACGATTGTCGACCAGGGATCAGTCGCATTCAACGACTTCTCTGACTGATCCACCACCCCGAGATCGGTTCGGATGGATCGTGACTCTGGACCGCTGCAGCCACCGAATTTGCTGCTGAATTAGTCTTCTGTCTGAGACTCTATCTCAGCGTCGAGGGATCCAGCCCCGTCACTCAGTTCGTCTGCCTCCGAGACGATCCAGTCCCGCTCAAAATAGAGTATCTCGACGGTAATTACGATGATTACAATACCGATGACGGACAGAAAGACGCCGAATTTCTTGCTGTAGAGGTGCCACAGCAGCAGCGGAATCGTGATTACGGTCCCTGCGAACCCAACAGCTGGAACGAGACTTCGTATCTCTGTCTTCGTTCGGTGTGAAATCGCGAGGTAGTTCATGCCGCCCATGATGACGATGAAAGTGAGCGATGCGAACGAAGTGATCCCCTGTAGCGACCCGACGACGGTGAATCCGGCGGCGAGAATGCCGACTGTCAGCAGTCCCCGGATTGGTTCGTCCCCGTCGGAGTCCTCGCTCAAATGATCCGGAATGAGATCGTTCTGCGCTAGTCTACTGGTGAATCGTGCCGTGCTGAACAAGGTTGCGTTGATGGCGCTTCCAGTGGAGAACAGCGCTGCTGCCGAAATCAGCATGAACCCGATCGAACCGAGGAACGGTTCGGCCGCGATGGCTAATCTCGGCGCTACAGCCATGACCAGCTCTCTCCGTCGGTATCCGACCGTAGATATCCACTGAGCCGGCCTTCTTCCCGGACCTGCTCTTCTTCCAGCTTCTGAAGTGCGGAGGTCATCAGGTCCTGTGCATCGAGCCAGCCGACCAGGTCTTCCTCATCGTCCCTGTTAACGATTGGGACCTGCTCGATGTCGTGTTCGGCCATCCGGACGACGGCGTCGAACAGCCGTTCGTCCGGATATCCCACGACGAAGTCACGCGTCCCGAACCCTCCGACCGGTCGGTCCTCTTGGTCCCGCGCGATCGCTCTTATGAGGTCGCCGTAGGTGACAATCCCCGTTAAGTCCCCGTCAGAATCGACGAGCGGGAAGCCGTCGTGGATCGTCCGCTCGTGGTTTTCGGCGAGTTCGATTGGATCAGCGTCTCCGACCGACTCGGACTCCTCGGCGAGCTCCTCGAGTCCGCCGTTAGCTAGGGACGACTGCGACGTCGCTCCGTCAGTAGCTGCGATAGCCGCAGCTAACTGGGCGACGGTCACCGCCGGATCGATCGTGGCCGGGTTTTCGTCCATCACCTCCCCCGCTTTGAATCGATTGGCCTTGTTGAAACCCTCAATCGGTGATAGGTTTCAGCAGTCCTGCTGAATACAGAGCGCGAGTCGGTCACGAGTCAGCGGTGTCGGTTGAGACGGTCGTTCGTCGAACGTTTATAACTGATTGGCCGCAAACGTTCGCCGATTGGAAGATGAATGACTATCTAGGTCTGTCTCGACGAGATGTTGGGGCGGGCCTCGCCACCGCCGGGTCGGCGTACGTCGCTGCCGCTCTATTTGCCCTCTTGAACCTCCTTTCTGGTTCGGGGTCCCGGGGAGGCCCCATCCCCACCCTCGGAATGATCGTCACCCTCGTTGTCGCGCTGACCGTCGCGACTGTCGTCTGGCGTGTGACGATGCCGGACGAACCGAACCCACGCTACGGTCCCATAGCCGGCGCTTTCTCGGGGGTTGTCTCTGTATTCGTATTCACGACTCTGATAGGTATCACAGCCACCCTAATCGAGTCTCCCGCTGGCGCACCCCCAGACGGGACGGTTTTCGAATCCATCTCGTTCGTCGCCGTGATCGTTGTATGGGGGGCACTCTTCACGCTTCCGCTCATCGTCCCGATAGCGGCTTCCGTGGGTACGGATACGAATGGTACTTGGCCAGAGGACAGCTGATCTTCCGTCAACGATTCCTGTACGTTCCGTCTCCCTCGTAGCGTCCGTAGCCGAACGACCCGAGCACGTTGTCAAGTGCTGAACACACTCTATAGTCAGCAACTCTCTTCTGACAGATGCTGACCAGATCATTTCCCAGACTGTCCCTGATCCTTCTATATTGACTAATTTACCGGCTCCAGCGCGGGAACTGTTGTGCAACCGCGTCTCACGTAAGTCTCTTTAGGCGGCCAGATAGACTGTGGTTGACGAGGTCCAGACTGCGCTCGAGGGAGAGTCGCCGATGCTCCGAGAAGTTCAGGACGACGGCTTGGCCGTCGACGCGGAAGCCGACGTATTCGACTGTGTCTCGGTGAAACTGTGCGGGCGATGCGACTGGAACCGAGTCCGAACTGGCCATAGGAACATTCCCGTTCATCGTTGCTCGCGGGCGGTTCGGTGACCCCCGCACCCCTCTCAGGGGTTCAACAAACAGGATGGCGTAGCGTTCGGCAACGTACTGTCCACTTGACCTCCTCCCACCCCCTGAAGAGATGGGATTCCCGAGCGTTGGGATATTACGGTTTAGAGTCCACCACCTCGGCCTGCGGTTCGAATCCGCAGGAGAGGTCGTACAGGTAGACTCCGGGCTGGGCCAACCAGCCGGTACTCCTATCCCCAGACGGGGACTCGGAGTTACTTGCGCTGTCGTTGATGTCGAGACGGATGTTCTCCGCCCCATTTACGTCCGCGTTGAACGCTGCGTCACACTCCTCACAGACGTACAAGCCACGCTCAATACGCTGCCCATCGTCTTCTTTCCCGCACACAGAACACGTCCTCGATGTGCTACCCTCGTCCACTTCCACGACCTCGATCCCCTCGGCCTTCGCCTTATATTCGAGAATCGAGGTGAACCGGTCGAACGCCCACCCGTGCAGGTCAAGGTTGCCGTGCTGTCCCCAGTTCTTCGCCTCACCGCTCTCATCCTCACGCAACCCACTCAAATCTCCGACGTTGACCCGGCCAACGCCCTTCTCCACACACCGTTGGACGATGTGCTTGGCGAGGGCGTGGAAGAAATGCCGGCGGCGCTCAGACCACTTCCGGTGCAGCCGTGTCGCCCGCTCGCCACCACTGTCGTCACACTTGGCAATTTCCTTTGGGAAGTAGTAGCCGTCCTGTTTCAACCGATTACCCGGGTATAAGTCGGCCTCTTCCGTGCTGTAGGCGACAGCGGCGAAATTCGAGATACCGAGGTCGATGCCAGCGGTCTCCCCTCCGGGTGCGTCCGGCGTCTCAATCTCGTCTTTGCAGACGAGGTGGAGTTCCCAGCGTTCCTTCGCGTTGTCGTAGACGGCACGAACCTGTTGCAGGTTCTCGACCGAGATGCCGGGTCGCGTCTCGTATTCGACGATGATGTAATCGCGGTCCCGTGGGTGGTCTTTGTGATTCGCGCCTTTGCTGAGGCGGACGCGATTGTGTTTCGGGTCGTGTCGGATGCCCTTCTGCTTCCACGTGACCGTGCTGCGCGGGTGTTCTTCGTGGACGCGGCGGCCTTGGTCGTCGTAGTAGCTGCGTTTGCGGTATCCAGGCGGGTTGTCCCGGTCATCGTCTGAGGAGTACCACGAGTTGAAGGCTTCAGCGAGTTCCTCCAGAACCCGCTGACTGGACTGACTGTGCAGCCCTCGGTACTTGTCGTGATCCTTCAGCTCGCTTTTGAGTTCCTCGTGACCAGGGATTTCCCCGGTGTCCTTCCATTTTTGGCGGGAGTAGTAGTTGGCGACATTCCAGAGTTTGCTGGCACTCCACCCGTGCCGGTCGAGTGGCTCTACCGCCTGTGAATGGTTGCGGATCCGCGCTCGGTGGGTACGGTGGATTTCCAACATCCCCGGAATGTCTCTATAACAGGTTATACTTGTCTGAATTGTAAAGGTAATGTTTGACAACGGTGGAATCTTCGGGCTTATATCGGCGGTGAATTACCGCTCGCTGTGTCGGTTTATCCTATCGCAAAAGAGATGGTTATTCCCCTCACACTATCCACATAATTGAGGATGGCTGTACTGGACGATCTCTCGGGGTTCGAGTTCGAGGACGTGATGGAGGACGTGTTCCGGAACCTCGGCTACGAGAACGTCCGCCAGGCCGATCGTACGGCTGACGAGGGGCGCGACGTCATCATGGAGGAAGTCGTCGACGGCAGGCGGCGCGCGATCATCGTCGAGTGCAAGCACACGGGGACGGTCGGGCGGCCGGTCGTCCAGAAGCTCCACTCGGCGATCGCGACGTTCGACTTCGACGGCCCGAAACGCGGAATGGTCGTCACGACCGGCCGGTTTACGAACCCTGCTCAGGAGTACGCCGACCGCCTCCAGCAGAACGACGACCCACATCCAATCGAGTTGCTCGATGGCGAGGATCTCCGGGAGATCGCCGACGAGATCGGCCTCGACCTCTACAACGGTCGCATCGAGATTCTCTGCGACGAGACGCTCCGCCCGTACGATCCGGCCGCCGACGTCGACGCGCCAGTCACGGAGGCGTTCCGCGACATCGAGAACATCGAGGCCGCCGACCTCCCAGACCCACACTCATCGGTGACGTTCCGCCCGGTGGTCGCTGTCACCGCGGACACGAACGCTGTCTTCGAGACGTCGGTGGGCGTCATCCACCGGATCAACGACCGGACTCGATTCGTCGCCCACGCCGAGCGCGGGCAGCCACAGGTCGTCGACGAAGACTTCGCGACGCTGGTCACCGAGAACCTCCACGCGACGGTCGACCTCGACACCGAGCAGTTCGGAGAAGTATTCGACGACGTTGAGGAGCGCCGGTTCGGCCAGACCCAAACGGAGTACAAGGAATGGGCCGTCGAGCGGCTCCAGCAACACCACACGACGACGGTGACCTACACCGGCGACAACAACGTCACGTACAACAAGACCTGCGAGCCGAACCGCTCGGACATCTCGGTCCAGTCGATTGAGCCGGTGTACCTCCCCGAGGTTCTGCACACGACCGACATCCAGGAGTACACCTACCCCTACGAGTACTACGCGGCAGGCCCGTCACGAGTGACAGCCGAGGATGGCATCCACCGCTGCGTCCATTGTGACACGAGCGGCACCGACGAGACGTACACCTACTGTCCGAACTGCGGGGCCATCGCCTGCTCCAGTCACATCAAAACGGAGCGGCTGGAAGGCGAGCCGGTCTGTACGGGCTGTGCGAGGACGGAACGGTTCGCGCTGAAGACGAAGTACTTCTACAACGAGGAGAACCTCGAAGCGTTCCGCGAGGAGTACGCCGCGATGCCGCTTCACGAGAAGGCGATGGAGAACAAGTGGCTGGCCGGGGGAAGCGTTGTCGCGACGCTGCTGATCGTCGTCGGACTACTCGTCATCGGCGGCATCATCTGAGCGGGCTAAGCGTTCACGCCGGCTCAGCGACGATCTCTTCGAGCGCCTGCTCAAGCGGGCCGTGGAACTGCCAGCTGGCCCGCTCGAAGGCTTCCTCGGTCGGACCATCCCAGCGCGGGAAGGCGGAGTGACCACTCACCTTGACGGTCCACTCGGACGGCTCCTCGAACGGGTTCCGGGTCGGGAGCTCGACGACGTAGAGGTACTCCTCGTCGCCGTGAATGCCGTCGGCTGGGTTCTCGACGCCGTGTCCGAGCAGGAACATCGGCCGGTCGAGGTGCTCCATATTGTCCGGCTCGAGGAGATCCGAGGGGTGGTCAGCGTGGATGCTCCGGTCACGCCCTTCGTCCACGTAGAGGGTCATCGTCGAGAGCGTGTCGAGAAACAGGAACTGGGCAGCGGCGTACGCAGGCCCGCGCTCTGTTCGTGTCTCGTCGAGCAGCTCCTTTAGCTGGACAAGGTCACGGAGGACGCTGTCGGGATAGCCATCCGAGTGACGGTAGATCTGTGCGATGCGGTCGGTTTCGGACTGTTCGATTGCGGGCTCGATCCGTTGGATGAATCGGAGTTGACTTCGTGTCGACATCGATCACCGCCGACGCGTGTGCGCCGGCACCCATCGCCGGCGCAGAAACAAGATCACATATCTGTAGACGTCAACTTGCAACGAGCTACGGAACCTTCAAGTCATATCGGGATATTTAACATTCAGATGTCCTCGTCAGTAAATTACTGCTCATATTTTCAATCTGAAATCCGAGGATCAGTAAGATTGGTCGTATCTTCAACTGTCATCTCCCAAAGTACCGATACATCTGGTTCTGGATTCCCGACAAGGGCCTGTCGTCGGATATCCATCGGGATACTTTCGAAAAGAGATTCGAACGCATCTGGATCTAAATTAGGAGCCGATCCTTGTGCGTAGTTCCCTGATTTGTAGTATTTGACAATCCGAAAATGAGGTACTTCACTGACAACTTCGCCAGTTTCATCGTTAGTAAGCCATTTCATCCGGAATGCCCTCTCAGAACCGTCTGTCAGGGCTGTCCGAGCAATATTCTTAGTCGTCTGATTCTGTATATTTGAATACTCGTCAACTTCATAGAGCGCATCAAGAAATCGCGGGTAGGATACTGAAGGATCGCCGAAAGCCGCTTTCCGAACCGATAATGGTACCTGGTTCAGTAATTCCTCAAATTCAGTCGTGGACATCCATCCAAGTCGAGATTTTGTGGCATTGTTAGAATCCTCCCAGGTGATTGTGATTTCATAGCTAGAGTTCGTGTCTGAGGAGTCTGGAGAAGGCCGCATCCACATACGCTTATGCGGGGCTTCATTGTTTTCAGCGACTATTACCTCAAGCTGATCGTAGAGAAGAGCTTGTCCAAACTCCTTCCACAGATACGGATCTTTCCCCATCTCTGGGCGAGGTGTATTAGCACTATTTTGCGCTTTGACCGCATCATTTAGCGCCGCATAGATCGCGCCCCAAGTAACGGTCCCCAAACGTGGTGATTCCGGGTTTCGGGGAATTCCTAACCAATGACGGTATTTAGACATCTGGCCAGCGCGAAGCTGATCACTGTAAGTTTTCACTTCGATTCCGATAAGACGAGACCGGTTGTCTGGTCCAACAAGTTCAAGATACCCGTCTATTGTGCTGTCGGCGGTCTGGTCTGGATCGGTTTCTGTTGCGACTTCCTCTCCGTAACGAGAAATTCCAAGGAGATATCCTTCCCCTCCCGCTTCTAATTTTTCCTGTACTGAACCAGTATGAAGGGAGACTTGAGAGTCAACACTTGACAGTTTGTAGTCTGTCCATTGCTCGTCCGGGAACCCCCTTGAAAGAAGCCACCGTAACAACTGACTGTCGGTATCTTGAACAACCTTTAGTAGATTCTTTGTGATGTTATTCTCTAGTTGCTTATTAGTATCATCTCCTGCATGCTGATAGAGAAAAATATTATCCCACTTTTCATTCATGGGCTCTCTGTAACAACGATTTCTCATTAACTTGGCGGACTTCCCAAACCATAAACTAAAGAATGGTCACAAGTTAGGGGGAAGGCTTCGTCAGTCCTTACTTATGGACATTTCAGCAATTGGCCGAGTCGACTACGCAAGATGGGAGACTTCGTCTGGCGGCTCGACGTCGTCGAACTCCCCGCGCTCTACAGGTTCCCAGTCTTCACCCGACTCTGGACTCCACCAGTCGACCTCGTAGGCGCCCGGTGCGCCGAGGATCTTCACGCGCGCCGACCCACCAGGCAGGTCGCGGCGCAGTTTATCGTCGATGTGAAGGTTCCAGGTCGTGGTTGTATCGAAGCAGGCGAGCACGGCCTCCTCGTAGCCGCGTGTCTCTCGGGATTCCTGGAGTTCGACCTGGGTGTTGCAGTTCTTGCAGAACACCCCCTCGAACGGGATGTGAGTGAAGACCTCCTGCCCGCAGACGGGACACCAGAGGAACTCGAACAGTGCCTCGCTGTGTCGGTCAAGTACTTCGAGACTCATTGGTTGACTCACCCGGTCGTACCGGGCCACCACCTCGTGCCCGGCCGAAAAACAGCGGCCAGCGGGGATCCACCCGCTCACCGTTCGGCGCCGTGAACTGTCTCGAGATCGGTCCTCGAAACTTCCCGTGGATTAGTCGGACACTCCCACGACGCCATCGGTCTGATAGCCTCGAACGGCATCGTGGGTCACGGTCGGGGCGTCCACGGCCCCCGATGCCTGCCGTCGCACCGTCCGCACAGTGGGAAGGCTGTTGAGAGCAGGCACAGTCCACTCTTGATGCTCTTCGATACCTTTCACGGCGATATTCACGCTTGCACTCCGGTCGGCGTGATCTTGATGCGAACAGGACTGGCACTTGAACCGCTTCTTGTGACGGTTCGATCGTTCCGTATGGCCGCACATCGGACAGCATTGACTCGTGTATTCGGGATTGATCCAAGCCGTCGGAATACTCGCGAATGCTGCCTTGTAGGACGTGTAGTGCTGAAGCGCGCGGAACGGGAGGCGGTGCAAGCGTCGGTTCATCCGCGTGCCGTAGTCGAGGCCGTCGCGCATCTCTTTGAGGTCTTCAAAGACGATGCACGGCTTCTCGAACTGACGGCTCCACTCGACGATATGACGACTCACTTTGTGGAGTCGGTCGCGGACAAACCGTTCCTCACGTCCTTCCAACGTGTCGTGGATGCTGTCCTTCCTCGCGTTCTGCACGCGCTTCCGCATCGTGAAATAGCGGTGGCGCTTGAACTTGATGTCCGGAAATTCGATAACGACTGTGTCCTCGACACTGCCCTCGGAGAGTGCAGTCAGCGCCACATTATCCTCGTTGACATCCACGCCAACGACTGTCCGTGAATTTCCCTTGTCTCGAACGGTCCCCTCGGAGCTGGTAACGTTGATGTGCAGCTCGGCGTTGCCGTTCCGGAACAGGGCTTCCGCCGTCCCAATCGTCCACGCATCGCTTTCGAGTGCGGTCTTGAGAATGTCGAGATGAGCGTCATCACCATCGAGGACGCCCTTGACGTGCTTGTAGGGCTTCGCGCTGATCCGGAACGCCACGTCGCCGTCGTCGGTGAGTGACAGGTTGTACCCCTCCTCGTAATTCGCCCGGAGCGGGTACATTCCGTCTTTGGTGTGGCTGGGTTTGTTGTAGTCGTCATACTCGTAGTAGTTCTCCATCGCACCGAGTGCTTTGGCGACGACGCGCTGCATCGTGTTTTTCACGAGGCTGGCGTCCCTGGCCACGCGGTCGGGAATGGCGTCCCAATCCACACCTTCCTTGGCGAGTCGGATAGATTGGTTGTATACCGACCTCGCTTCGAGGGTGGCGTCGTACAGCAGGCTCTCATTGTCGCTCTGGATGTCGAGCTGGAAGTCCAGCGTCTTGATGAGAGCCTGTGAATCAGTCATTCTTCGTCTTGTTCGGTTGGTTCTGAGGTACGGACGACTTTCACGTCAGCCCCACGCCAGCGTTTGGGGACGGTGACGTGGGCGCTGTTCCCGAACTCCTTGACTTGGCCGTCGAGAACTTCCTCGCCGTCGATTTGAAACCGATTCGCCATATCGGTGTATATCCTTTGGATATACTTAATTGGATCGGTGGCTGATCCTCCATATAAGCGAGAAGCGAACGAACCACGCACACCTGTTCCTTAGCGGAACGTACGGCCATCACTCTCGAAGCTAAGCCCTGAGTCACGGCGTAATCCGTCTGTAGACGATGCGTGAGGGGGCTTCGTACCCACAGTCGGGGCAGTCGTACCATCGCTGGACTTTCGCCCCGTCTGCTGCCTTCTCGCCGACGCGAACGTCGTCGTTCGGACACTCCGGGCAGCTGAGGTCCGGGACCGGCCGCTCCCGGAGTTCGTCACGGAACGACGTCGCGTCCTTCGTCTCGTACCCCCGCGACCACACCGGGTAGCCGTCGATGAGGATTGCTCCGCGCCACTTGTACCGGTAGGAATCCGGGGCTCGATGCAGGACGGCTCGCGCACCGGTCTCGGTGTTCCGATACGCAAGCGTCGGCGAGCGGCTCTCGCGTCGCCAGTTGGTGATCCTGGGCATTATTCAGAAGTGGACGTCAGCGGGCACGATCCAGAGCTCTTCACTCTCCTCGAGGAGTCGATCCAGCTGTCCTCGGTGGCGAATGCCGGTTCCGTGTTCGGTGTACAGGAAGATCGTCGGGCCGTCGTACGCACCGACCTGGTGGAAGGCGTGCCGGACGAGGTCCTCGTCGCGCATGATCTCCTCGTCGGAGAGCTCGTCGACGGCCTCCTTCACCCGGTCGAGATTACGCTTGAATTCCTCCTTCGTCGCCTTCCAGCCACGCTCGAGCAGGTCTTGGCCGTCATCAGAGGCGACGGGGGCTGCAGTCGGGAGCTCACCCCATCGCGCCTTCCCCGCAACGGACGTGTCCTCCTCGTTGAAGGTCACGAAATAGTCGAATACTGCGCAGGAATGCGGCTCAGAGCCGACTAACCGATTGAACACCGTTTTCCCTGTAGCCAATGCTTCGTTTTCTGTCGATGCCTCTACGAGCGCGTAGATGACCATATGCATCTGAACCACTCCAACGCCCGTCGGTACAGTCACCGAA
Organism: Halolamina sp. CBA1230; assembly: GCF_002025255.2. GTDB lineage: Archaea > Halobacteriota > Halobacteria > Halobacteriales > Haloferacaceae > Halolamina. Next base: position 63,315 of record NZ_CP054589.1, on the reverse strand, counting down.
GCGCGCCATTCTCTTGCTGGCGCGAATAGACAGCTACCGGAGAAGACGATGATTCAGAGGCAGTACGGAACAGGCCTCACTCAGAAGGATAGATTCGCTCAGTACAGAAAATGTCCTTACCGGCCCACAGTGATTCAGTCACTCTGAGACTTCCGACAGAGCCAGATATAGCAAGACCTCAGCCGGTTCAACTCATCAGGGCAAATAACTGCGAAAGCAACAGATCTCGGCCTACTGCGACCACGCCACCGTATAGAGCGACCGTGCCCAGCATTAGAAACCAAATCGCCAACGGTGTTGGGCCGGTGGTGAACGTCTCAACGGCCAACTGTTCGGAGAGGACACCCACATAGGTCAGTATCCCGGAAACGAGTGCGTAAGCGAATAGTGTGACGACTTCAATCCCAATCTCCCATACTCCCGAAGTCATGTACTAACGTTCGTGCTATCGGTAAAATCGCTTTCGACCTCGAAAGAGGTAAACGTCAGCATTCCGTTTCCCGACGCGATATGGGGAGATACGGAAATATTGACTATCCGTCGTTCGTCAAGCGGGGCGTGCTGGTCGGGTTGGTTCTCATGTTTGTGGGTGAACTCGGAGGATACCTCGCAGAGAACTACATCTCGGTGCCGGGCTGGGAGGAGACGTTATTCCTCTTGCTTGCCGGGGTAGGGCTACTACTGTTCGCCACGAGCCCCATTCTGTTCGGAATCGTACTCCCCCTAACGGAGTAGAACCGGGCCCGTTCGGAATCCAGACGCCTGAATACAACACTGCGTACTCCTCTTAATCAAATAGGACCAATATCCCTGATTGCGTCAATTCTCTCGTCCTCGTCGAATGTAACGTATTGACGTCCACCTTGAAGTGAGGCTCCTCCACGCTGGACGATGGTCCACGGGAGTGACTTACGGGTTTGTGCGCTGTTCTTTGGGATTTGTCCCGAGTTCAGGGGCGTCTGTGGTCGAACGCCACTCGTGATTGTCCCACTGGAACCGCACGGGCCGCGCCATCGGCCTGACTTGCTGCTCGGTGTTCCGCCGGAGGAACGTCTCTGCGGCTGTGAGATCGGCGTGTCCCTCGAACCCGCAGGGACAGGTCAGTGTCTCTCGATGCCGAACCGTCCCGTCCTGCTCTCCGCACTCCGGACACGTCTGGCTCGTCCAGCCTCGTGTCCGGAATGTGGGACGCCTCGCCGGTTGGCCGCAGTTCTGCTAAGTCAGTATATCGGTTGTGCATCGGTTGGCTCATAGCTTCTGTCGGTATCGCATTTCAACGTCCGGACGTTCTCGCTCGCAACGTACTCTTGGTTATGCAAGAGGGTACAAACATATGCGAGTTCAGCGCCAACACTGTCGTAAGAGGTGCCACGCATGTCCGAATCCTCGCGAGATGGGGTCCAGTCGTGGAGTGAGTCGATGAGCGCACGCGACCGTATTCGTGCGGTCGCTGAGACGCTTCGCGAACCGCGGTCGGTCAACTGGATTAGCGAGCAGGCCGACGCTGCCTGGAATACGACCAACGAGGAACTCCAGGATCTCGTCGACCAGGGCCAGCTGCGCCGCGTCGAGGCCGGTGAGACGACGCGCTACCAGCCGGACTATACGCGCCTGCTCTTCGAGGAGATCCGGACGCTCATCGAGGAGAACACGCGCGAAGAGCTGCGCAACGAATTGGCCGCGATCACCGAGGAGATCGAGGAGTGGCAGGCGACCTACGACGTTGAGACGTGGGAGGAGCTCGAACAGTCGCTCGCTGACGGTGACCTTGCAAGTGCCGAGCTCCGCGACCGTCGCGACGTGATCACGCAGTGGGAGGAGAATCTGGAAGACCGTCGCCTCATCAAGCACGCGTTGGCGCTCTACTCGGATGTCGAAGCCGCTCGTGAGCAGATGATGGACGTGGCTGACCGTGCCATCCGCTAATCCCGCCTCATGGCGGGTTTGAGGCGCTATTCAGCTGCTCTCCATCGTCGTCCTCGTACGCTGCCCGCCACATCGCATGAACTGCACGCGTTACGAGTGACACCTCGGTCACGTCGATACAGGACGGCTCGGCGTCCGTTGTCGCCGCCTCCGACGGCGGATGGAAATGGATCTCGGGAGAGTGTGTGTTCGGGTGGCGATCGAAGCGCCAATTGACGCCGTCGCTATCGACGTAGTGGAACGAATACATCCCCAGTTCGCTCCACTGGATATCGAGCCGAGCGCTCTCGGCGTCGCCGAGCCCATCGCTGAGACTGATCTGCAGTTCCGTGGGGGCGACAACATCGTCGTACGCCGTGGCGTCGACGAGCGGCTCGAGTTCGAGCCAAAGGTCACGAATCCGCTGGAGCGCCGGAAGATAGATCGGCCCGAACTCACCGGCACGGTCGTTACCGCTCATACGGCGAGCTGGTGGCTGGCCTCATCGTAGGCGAGTGCAGCTTGCGCGACGGCGAGATTCTGTCGCGTCGTCCGCCACGCGGTGAGGTCGTCCCAGCCTGCCGTCTCGTCGGCGTCGAGTTGTTGGGCGAGTTCCTCGGGTGAGACCACATCGTAGCGATCCTCATAGCGCCGGATCTCGGCCTTCATCTCTTGGATACTGTCGAGTAACTTCGGCCGGTCGACTTCCTCACGCAACTCGCGAATCCGGGACATCAACACCCGGTCGCTATTGCGCTTGTACAGCGTCGTTTGGCCGTCCGGTTCCGTCTCGGCGAACCCTGTGTTCACCAGCGTCTTGCAGTGGCGACGTGCCGTCGGCTCACTCACGAGCGCTCGATCGGCGATCTCGGCAGCCGACTGCCCGTCGTGGGTCTGTTCGACGATTTCGTACACACGTTCAAACGGTGTTGTGTCGTCTTTCCAGTCCGCTTTGACCTGTTCGTTGACGTCATCCCACGTCTCGGTCATACTGGGTGCTACGTATTGCGTGCGCAAATAGTTTTCTGAGGAAATTATCCGTTCTTCCTAACGGTTGTGGCTGCGCGCGCAGCGAAGTCCTCGTGAGCGCAGCGAACGAGGGCACGTGAGACGAGCGAGGCGAGTCTCACGGAGCGAGCACGGAGCGGAGGGGGGGCGGTGGGGCTTGGGCCGGTCCGGAATCCAGCAAAATGAGGGCTGCTGTTCTCCCAACAAACTACCCTGCTGGCAAATATCGTCTTGAACACCGTGATTACCCGGTAGAAGCGCAACTATTGGTGACAAAAAGACTCTGAGAATTCTTTGACGGCCTCCCATTCCTAAAGGAGTGGGCTTTGGGGAAGTGTTAACCAACAAATCCGTGATTTCTCGTTTGTACTGTTGGTTAAAAACCGACAGTGATTCTGAAGTTCGAAGGCCAATACCGCCTTACTCCACGACGGAAAGCAACGTGTCGCGATGATTCCGGACTGTCTCAACCGTCACCCCTGCCGCCGCCGCGGCGGCAGCTTGCGTCAACGGCGCATCGTGGGCACACGCCGCCATGTACAGGCAGCCGGCAGCGAATCCCGCTGGATGTACGCCAGTCGTGACGCCGGCGTCGACGGCCTGCGTAGCAAGCGTCTCCGCCCGACGTCGAACGATGTCGGTGCAGCCGAGGTCGGAGGCGAGCCGGGGGACGAACTGTGTCGGTCGTACTGGCGGCGTCGGGAGGCCCAGCTCCTCGTTGAGCACGGTGTAGGCGTTCTCGACACGATCCTGCGGAACTTGTGCCATCGGCGCCACGTCGGCGATGAGCCACGATTGTCCGTTGCACCGACAGGCGCCGAAGACGCTCGCCGCCGCCACCGCCTCGATGGATCGTCCTTTGAGGAGTCGTTCGTTCTGTGCCGTCCGGAACAGCTGGCACGCTTGGTCACGTACTGAATCCGCGAGCCCGAGTGCACTCGTGATCCGTCGGATCTCCGTGAGGCCGTGCCCGAGGTTGCGCTCCTGCTTGGATCGCCAGCGTCCTCGGGACTGCTCGCGACGCATCCGCGCAAGGCGCCGCCGCTTCTGGCTCGAGGCGTCAGTATCCGTCGCGCCTCGTCCGGTGCCGATTACCGTCGATAGTCCGCGGTCGTGCCGTGCTGGAGTGAGTGGTGCCCCTGTTCGCTTTGCCGAATCGTCGTCGCCGTACCACTCCGGTCCGCGGTCGATCGACTGCTCGTCGATGACGAGTCCGCAATCTGCACACACCGTTTCGGCTGCATTCGTTCGTACCGGGCCCCCACACTCGGGACACGGCTCAGTTGTACCACGCTGGACATCTTCGTCGAACGCACGCTCGTAGGGTTCACTCGTCGTCATCGGTCTCACCTGATCGAGGGCACGCCAGTTCGGCGCGCCCCGCACCCCTCGTGGGGGAAACAAACCTGGTCGCGCACCCCTTGCCGCGGTTTGAGGGATAAATCTCAGACCCGATCTCGAGGTCGTGGCTGCGCGCGCAGCGACGGTAGGAGCGAGCACGGAGCGGAGGGTGGGGCGGCGGGGTCAGGGTCGGTCCGGCACACAGCAAAAAAGAAGGTTGCTCCGACTGGCTATGCTTCCCACCAGCGACCGCGCTCCGGGAAGTGGATGATGCTCCACCCCGTCACAGCCACCGAAATCCGGCCCTCGTACCAGTTCGTGGCCGCCTCGTGGATGCGCACCCTCTCGCCTTCTTCGATCCACGGTGCGTCCGATGCCTTCCAGATCGTCACCTTCGTTTGCCCGCTCTCGTCCGCGATCAGCCCGACTTGCTGGATGGCCGGTGAATCACTGTCCCAGAGGGTCTTCACATGGCCTTCGATCGTGACGGTGCCGCGATCGACGTCCTCGAGGGCGTCGATGGGCACGGTGCCTCCCGGAGCCGTCTGCAACTCCTCGAACACCCGCACGACCGCACTCGTCATGTCTGTGCCGTCGACGACCGCTTCGGCCAGGCGTCGACTGATCGCCGCACGCGACCAGCCATCCAACCGCGTTGCGAGTCGGTCCGCTTCCGTGTTTACCGTCGCCAGTTCATCCTGGGAGAGCTCCGCCCGGGGATCATCCCGTTCGGGGTCGGCCATCGGGTCCACGCTCGCGGCACGCTTCTGGAACTCCCGGCGACGCTTCGTACTTCCTTGCGCGGCGACCTCCCGCGTCCGTTCCTCCCGACCGTCCTGCGTTCCCAGCTCGGCCTGGGCACTGATGCGCTCCAGTTCGGCTTCCCGCGCCCGAATGCGCTCCTCCTGTGCGAGGGTGACACCGTGAATCCGGTCCTCGCTCGTGTCCGCGATCCCGTCCGGGTGGTTCGCATCCACCTTCGCCTGCGTCTCCTGCTCGACCGCGGCCTCGAACTCCGGCGTCTCGTCGACGACCGGGAAGCCGTCCTCATCGACCGCCTGACCGCCCGCTTTCTCGAATGCCTGTTCATCGACCGAAACTACATTACTGGTAACGTTGTTACTTGACATTGGTCTCACCACAGACCTGAAGGCGCTCACGCGCCCGACACCGCGATGCCTCTACATCGCGGATTTCCTCGACGACACCGACCGACAGAACCATCTGCGCGCTCTCGCTCGCGCCTTCGCGAGCGCCCTGTGGGCGCGAGCGAGAGCGCGCCTGCATGCGGTGGCCCCAACCAGCACCGCGCGCCGACCCGCCCGGAGCGAGCGGCCAGCGGGATATGCCCGCTCGTGTCCGGCCCGATGTGCGGGTCCGTGTCCAGGGCGACTGTCGCCGAGAACGCGCGCCGCGGTGTGGCGCGCGACAGCGCAGGCGGCACCAAGCGCTGGAACGCGAAAGCCCGCAAGGGGCGCAACCGACGGGGATACCCGCTGGCGCCGAGGGCACATCCATTTTAGCCCGGAACGGGCGCGGGCGGTGCGGAGAGCGCCCGCACGCCCGGAATGGTCGGTCGCGAGCGACGCGGAGGGCGGAACGCGGCGAGCGGGGCGGGCCATAACGGACACACCTGTCCACCCAGCCGCGACACTCAGCGACCCAACTACTGCCCTGGCGGACTCAGAAAGGGCGAGGCCGTCTCGGTCACCGGGAGAGCAGGCTCTCCCGAGCTAATGGGCGGCGCGCCGCCCGTGAACGGCCGAGGGCCTTCATCGTGTTTCTCACCCAGCAACCTCAGCTGAGTCAATCATACTCGTTGCGAGATAGCGAAGTTATTTAAATATCGGTTCGTATCTACGCAACAGATGCTTACCGAAGGCGAGGTTCGCGCGCTCACCGTCCTTCACGGTGAGCAGACAGTCTCCGAATTTGCGACCCAGTTGGACCGCAGTCTCAGCTACACGTCTGAACTTGTCGATCGTCTCGAAGCGACCGGACTCGTCGAGACGCGTCGACAAGGGAAAACAAAGCAGATCCGGCCATCGGACGCGAAAGCACTCGAACTTCTCGCAGACATCACCCAAGAGTATTCGCACATCGACTGGCCTGAACTGTTGTCGGGTGCGACGCTCCGCGTTCTCTACTATCTTGAAACACCGCGGGTCGTAATGGAGCTCGCACGCCGGGCCAACATTCATAGGAGTACCGTCCATCGCGCCCTCGATCCACTTCAGCATCGAGGGATCATCTACGAAACTGACGAGGATGCATATGTGCTGAACGAGGGATTCGAACAACTGAGTACGCTTGCTCGGGAACTCGTTCACCACGACCATCGCCAGACCGTCGAACAACACACCGACATCTACACGATTCTCTGGGAGTCACTCGACGAGTTCCTCGTCCAGACCGCAGATGAGATTCCCGCCGAGGACTTCCTTTCGACGGGGCCAGAGTGTTTCCAGACCTACGACCTGCCCCTTCTGGTTCGCGACCGTCGGTACTATTTCCATTCAGAGACGATGAATGATCTCTCGCCGGCGATGCTGTGCTGTCATATGCTCGTAATCGATTCGGGCGCACGTACCCAGTCATACTGTCTGCTCCTGCTCAGCCACGTTGACGTCGACCGTGACGAACTGCGTGACCAGGCCACAAAGTACGGCGTCGACGATCTCGTCGAGGACTTGCTCACGTACCTCGACACGAGTGGCGAGGAGCGGGCATCTCGACTTCCCGAGTGGGAAGAATTCCAAGAATTGGCTGAGGACTACGGGGTGTCAGCATGAGGGCGCGATTCGACAGTTCGTACATTCGGTCGGAGCTCGAGCGCATCGGCGAGCAGCTAGACGACCCGCTCACTGTCTTCTTGATCGGCGGTGGGGCAATGGCGTTCCAGGATCTCAAGACCACTACCAAGGATATCGATCTCATCGTCGCATCCGGTGATGACCTCGGGCAGTTCCAAGCAGTACTGCTCGAACTTGGTTACGATATCGTTCGGGAACCGGACGAAGAATACGAAGCGCTCGGTGCTCAGCGAATCCTCGAAAACGATGATGGGTGTCGAATCGACATCTTTCACCAGCAGGTAATCGATAAACTGGTTCTTTCTGACGGGATTCGGAAGCGTAGCGAGCGGTACCTCAACCCCAGCAACTTGGTGGTCGAACTCGTGAGCCCAGAGGACATCTTCCTATCTTGATACAGCGAGAGAATCCCGCCCTTTCCGCGAAGGACGAGCGTTCCCACGCTCTGTTGGAACCGAGGACTGAGCAGGGCGGGAGTGAATCGCGTACGCTCTAATACGACACCACGAGGTAACAGCCGGGCCGGATATTCTACGTTCACTTTCACTCCGATAACCCACAACTTACCAGTCTGGCATACAACAGGCTATGTATGGCGAATCAGGGCACTCGCACCTACGTTGCTTCCATCCGCAACCATCAACAGGTGCGTGACGACCTCGATTCGCTCGGATTCGCTGCCTCGAAGCTCTGGAATATCGCCCGGTGGACGTGTGACCGTATCTGGGCCGAAACTGGCACAATACCAGATCACGGTGTTCTCAAAGCGTACCTCAAGAATCACGAACGCTACGCGGATTTGAACGCACAATCCAGTCAGGCAATTCTCGAAGAATTGGCTGAAGCGTTCGAGTCGTGGTATGCACTCCGTGAGAATGGCGACGAGAACGTGAACCCACCCGGCTACCGCAAACATGGCGACGACCATCCACGCTCGACGGTCACGTTCAAAGAGGATGGATTCAACCACGATCCCAAACACAACCGGATTCGCCTCTCAAAAGGGCGGAATCTGAAAGATGGGCGTCGAGACTTTATTCTCTGTGAGTACGCTGTTGACCCGGATGTGACCGTCCAGAACGTCCAGCAAGTCCGGGCAGTCTGGACCGGCACCGAATGGGAGTTGCACATCGTCTGCAACGTTGAGATTGATGACTCGGACGCACCCGGCGACCGAGTGGCAGGTATCGACCTTGGTATTTGTAACTTCGCCGCCGTTGCGGTTGGCGACGACGCTTTGCTGTATCCCGGTGGCGCACTCAAAGAGGACGATTACTACTTCCAGAAAGAGCGAGCGAAGTGCAACGATAATTCCTCCCGCAAAGCACAACGGCTGGACCGCAAGCGAGAGACTCGCCGGACACACTTCTTCCACGCTGTCTCGAAGGACATAGTAGTCGAGTGCGCCGCCCGAAACGTTGGGACGATTGCTGTGGGGGATCTGAATGGTATTCGCGAGGACACCGACTGGGGTGACCACGGCAACCTCGATCTACATGGGTGGGCGTTCGACAGGTTCACGAAGATGCTGGCATACAAAGCCGCTGAACACGGTATTTCTGTTGAGCGCGTGGATGAACGCGGTACGTCCAAGTCCTGTGGTTCCTGCGGGACCACCGATGGCAGCCAGCGTGTCGAACGCGGGCTGTACGTCTGTGAGGAGTGTGGGCTGGTCGCTAATGCTGACGTGAACGGAGCCGAAAACATCCGACAGAAGGTACTCCCGAATCTCGCCTGTGATGGGGGAGATAGGGATAACGGCTGGATGGCACAGCCAGCGGTTCGCCTGTTCGACAAATCCACGGGCAGAGTACGCCCACAAGAGCAGGTGGCCTGCGAACCATAATCTCCTAACGCTCAGGAAACCGCGCCGTTCACGGCGCGGAGGATGTCATCCACTGTCGACGTTTCACACGTCGGACCCGTACACCTGTTCGGACGTCTCCTCTCGTGCCTCTTCGACGGCTCGTTCGAGGTCGTCTGCATCGACTTTCTCGCCGAGTGCTGTAAGCTCGGCGGCGATCTCACTGGCAGACTCGTGGCTCTGTTCAGCTTCAGCGAGCAGCTGCTCCAGCCGGAGTGCGGCGATCGCTGTATCGTCATTAAGCTCGCGGAGATGGGCGCGGCAGGCCTCTTTGATGAATTCGCTCTTGTTGGTGTAGATCCCCGTTTCATCGAGGAACCGCTCGATCTCGGTGTCGAGCTCAACTGGGAACTTGACGCTGACACTCGCGTATTTCATTGTAGTACCATCGTACTACGAGTATTTGAATACTGGCTGCCCGTGAGGGGAGGTTCTCAGGACGAGATGTAGTCGATCAACTGGCTGGCCACATCCTTGGTGCGATCGTCGACGAGAGAGGTCAGGTAGTGCTCGGCAAGTCCTCGAACGCAGTCACTGTACGTCCTCCATCTCGTCGGTCTGGAGGTCTTCGAGAGGTGCCTCACCGTATTGTTCGTCTGCCGTCTCGTAGTGTCGGTGGAGCTGGTAGGCAGATTGAAGCCGTTCCTTGTCGTCCGTGATCGCCCAGTACGGGCGCTTGTGCCGCACGAGACCGCGTTCCTTCAATCGCGAGAGAATCGCACTGACGGCGTCTGTATCCAGCCCGAGTTGTTCGGCGATCGTTGCCGCCTTCCACGCCCGGTCGTCATTCTTGTCGAGGAACAGCACGATTCGCTCGGTATCATTCCGCTCCTCGAATTCGTCGGCGTCAGCGTTCTCGAACTCGTCGATATCGATGGTACCGCTCGACATAACCTAGTGTTGGGGGTGTTGGAATATAGCCATTTGGGATGTTTGCTACCGTGGATGGGGTGGTTCCTTCTTGCGCTCAGATACATCCCTGGCGGGACGTGCTGCCGACTATGAGTCACTGATCACTCCAGTTTAATTTCACATTGCGTAACAGTAGCCCGAATTTCGTTTGGATCGAATTCCGGATTACTGCCTGTGGGCGGGGCTGTCTGCGCTGGATAAGGGACAATCCACTCGTCACTACCTGATGGGTGGACTGTTGTGACGAAGCATTCGAGATAGTCCCCTACTGTGAGTTGATGGGCGTCGAAGAAGGAGGGCGGGATTTCCTTCAGTGGCCGTGGACGGGCTTCACCCCACAGGAGCCTTCCTAGGAAGCACCGAAGCGTTTGTACACTTTGCATACGAAGTAAACAGTATGGGGACGATCTCGACACGCGTTCCCGACGAGCTGGAAGCCGAACTCGAGGCATATCTCGAGGAGGAAAAGCTCGACCGGAGCACGGCCGTTCGGAAACTCCTCTCCGAGGGGCTCGAAGAGTGGCGTCGCGAACAGGCACTCGATCAGCTTGCGGCCGGATCCATCACATTCAGCAAGGCGGCTGAGCTGGCCGGGATGTCGGTCTGGGATTTCGTCCAGCTTGCCAAAGAACGTGATATCACCTGGGTGGCGGACGACCATCTCGACGCAGATCTTGAGGCGTTGTGAATGTGGGTCTTCGACACCACGCCGCTCATCTACCTCGCGAAGGTCGACCGACTCATACTTGTCGAGCACTTGGAAACGACGTGTATTATTCCTGAACGCATCTACGAGGAGGTCGTCGAAACCGGTCTCGACCAGGGATATCCGGACGCCCGTCACATCGAGCGCAGCGTCGATGCCGACAGGTTTGATATCGTGTCAGTGGAGACTACCCCGCTGCTGTCCCGTCTCCAGGATAACAGCAACCTCAGCGACGCCGATATCGCTGTTCTCGCCTGCGCCGACACCCACGATGGCGTGGCCGTGATGGATGAGACGTACGGCCGTGACGTCGCAGCGGCTGAGGGAATCACAACCCGGGGGACGGCATATCTCGTGCTGAAACTCGCTAGCGAGGGAACACTCAGTGTCGACGATGCCCGAACCGTAATTGATGCAATGATCGACGAGGACTGGTACTGCGCTCCTGATGTCTACGCGAAGATCGTCCAGAAACTCGACTCGCTGGCCGAATGATCTGCCCCCGCTGCAGCACGGAGGGAACGATCCATAGCGAGAGTCCGTTCTTTGGTCTGTTCGAGTGCCATCACGAATATGGTTACTAGTCTGATACCATCCACTCGACTACATGTGGATTTTCGCCTCGCTACCACTGCAACTGACTGAATCTGTTGCACGTCGGTGACTTTTCCGAATGTATTAACCAACGTTACGAATTCATGACCTACATTTGTTGGTTAATATCTGGAGCACCATCTTGGTAGATGAAAGACTGGAGTAGTCGCTGGAGACCGACGACGAGAATGTCCTCTGGCAGCTTACGAATAGGCGTCGTTGAACTCCCGTTCACGGCGCATCAGCTCTTCGACACCGTGCTCAAGAATACCCCGCCCCATTTCCGTCGGCCGATAGTACGTGTAAAAACCCTGGCTGTCAGCGGTCCGTCGCTGGCGCTTGTCGACGAGCCCGACGTCGACGAGTTCGTCGAGATGGTAGTGGAAATTGTGGGATTCGACATCCACCGCGGCCTTGAGATCGGCAGCACTCAGTTCGTCGTTGACGACGAGCGTGCGGAGGATCCGGAACCGCGTCGGCTGGCCGATCGCCTGTTGCATCGCGAGGTACTCCTCGAGCGTCAGTCCGCTCTCTTCGGGAAGCGGCGGGTCCGGCTGACGAACCTCCTCTGTTGGCTGGCGATCGGTTTCGGACATTTAGGGGGTGCCTCAAGTCCTACGTTGGGACGCCACGTACTTAGTCGTTCTCGACTAGAATATTCCTGAAAACACCGAGATTTATATATTACCGTTCCGAATCAACGAGTCGAATGCGGCAACGGATTATCGACAATCTCCCCCGTGCCGCCGGTGATTCAGATGCGCTCGCTCCAGTCCGGCGGGAACAGTTTCTCGTCTATCTGATGGGCCCATACCGGACATTCGACGTCGACGCGCTGCTGCCGGCGGACGCCGATGTCGAAACCGATGCCCCATCGTTTGCGACGTGGGACGAGACCAGCGGCGAGTACGCCGAAGACGAGGTGTTGCGGCTCCTGCAGGAAACGCGGGACTGCCTCCGCGACCGCGGGTTTAATGCTTTTCTCGCAATCGACGTCGGGATTCCGCTCGACGAGATGGATGCCGCCACACAGAGTATCGCCTTTGCGCAAGCGAGTAATGCAACGATCTTCATCGCTCCACAGGTCGGCGACAACCTCGGTGTCGGGATCGAGATCGGGAGCGTCCTCGAGGATATTCTGTCGACAGCTGGAATGCAGGGATCAGCAGCCGATGCAACGCCACCAACGCGTTCGCGACGGGTTATGGTCGCGACCGAACCATCGGTTCGAAGTGCGATGCTTGGCGCCGTCCACGCGCGCTGGGACGCCAGTGTTCGGACGTTCGCCGATGCCGCGGACTGCTGTCGGCTCTGCGCACAGTTCAGCACCCACATTCAGAACGAGGAGCTCTATGGATCGCTCGACCGTCTGGACTGATCGGCCTCGCGGTCACCCGGAAAGACCTCTTCGCCGGAGTTGCTCCGAGAGTTACTCGACTCCTAATACTCACTGATCACGCGGTGTTCCTGGGTGTCGGTGATGAGAGTAGCGTCCGAGAGGAGTTCCTCTGCCTCGTCGAGAAGCGTGTGCCAACTCACGCTGAATGGCATATCTGGATGCATGACGCCAGGAGCACAAAACTCCGCGGCTAACGCTCTTTCCCCGACACACGTTCCAGACGAGTCTATTCGAGTGAGCTACCGTCCACTGTTTTGCTCGTCACCTTCGAGCGCGTCCCGAAGCCCGTCTGGAAGTCGGGAAAACGGCTTCTCCGCGTGAAAGGCGACGTTCTCGTAGGCCTGCTCGACGTGTTTTCGCTTCGAGTCCTCATATTCCTCGGCAAGCGCTTCCAGTTCGTCCATCATGGACCGGAGTTGGTCCTCGGCTTCGAGTATCTCGGCGGTCAGCGCCAGTTCCTTGATCGCCTTGGCGGCAGCGCGTCGCACGCGGCCGTCGTCGTCGCGGAGCGCGTCCACGTAGAGGTCCCACAGTCGTTCGCGGTGGGTCGCGATCTCGTCGAGCGTCCACTCACCCGGTAACGCCTCGTCGGTGAGGTCCGAACCGACCGTTCGATAGGCCAGGCGCGGATACAGACCGGCCGCAAAGCGAATCACGGACTGTCGCTGGTATCCATCGTCGGCCTCGTAGAGGTCGCGACACATCTCGAAACACTCGTCGAACAGGGCGGCTCGTTCCTCGAGTTCGGTATTCTCGATTTCGTCGATCGCCCGATTCACGCGCTCGGTGTCGCCCGAGGAGAGCGCGTCGGCGAACACCTCGCGAGTGTGATCCATACACGTTGTTGGTCGGATGGCGGCGTAATTCCTCGGATCGGGCTTCGAGAGGATCTCCGTTCCTCACCCGGCGGCGTCGTCGACGTAGTCTTCACGCCACCAGACGGCCCGGCCCGCAGGCGACCTGACCTGTACCGCCTGTAGAAGTCACCGAACTGCTCGAGGATACTGCCTAACGAGCTGAGGTGAACGACCGGAAGACGATCCAACCTCGCGACCTGTAACTGACGCGTGACGATTACCCCTCTCTGAGCGGCGTGGGTGGGCCGCTCGCTGTGAATCGAGCGACGGTTCCACAGGTTGGACACTCGTCGACGAACGCACAGACTCGAAGCGGGGTTTCTACCTCACGAATGCCACTGCACACGGAGCACTCGAACGTGGTACGATACCGGACTGACGGACGGTGGTGTTGTCGCCGTGGGTGTGGGTTTGACGCTGCTGACGATGTCGGTGTGTCTTCTCGGGGTGTTTCGGACTGGTCGTGATCGAGCTGCCAGGCCGAATCGGGAAGCGTATCGTAGATACGATCCGGCTTACTGATGCCCATATCGAGAACACCAGGCTCGGCTGGCTCGCGTGCGTCGTCTGATCGGGATCCATCGACTGAGCTACTGTTGACGTGTGACGCATCTCGGTGACCCAGAGGATTCGTCTGTGCCCACGCACCGAGTTCGACGGCCTCTGCCTCCTCGTAGAGCACGCCGTCGATGGCAGCCGCCAGTTCGGCGAGTGGCTCGGAAATCTCGGACTCCCCGTGTTTCTCGACAGCGTGCTCGAACAACCATTCTCGGAGCGTCGCTGCAGTCTCTCTATCGACTGTGTATGATGGAACAGCGTTCATTCGTCTCTCACTCCGTTCCTCTTGGATGCGACAAACCACACACCGTCTCTATCCCCGTTGATGAGACTTCAGACAGGTGGTAGTGAGGTTGTGGCTGCGCGCGCAGCGACCGCAGGGAGCGAGCACGGAGCGGTGGGTGGGGCGGAGGGGCGTCCACGGGCGGAGGTCGCCATAAAAAATGGGGGAGCGCCCCGCTCAGCGCAGGGTGTCCCGTTCCGCCTCGAGGCCGACACCCGGGTCGTCGGTGCCGTGTTCGGCTTCGTAGGCGCCGACGAGCTCCCGACTGTACCGCGCGATCCGGTTTCGGGACGTCGGCACGATCGTGCTCGCCGCCACGGCGACCTGCTCTTGGGTGAGGTGCTTGCGCGAGAGCAGCCGATCCGCCGCGTACAGCGCCGACGCCGCGACGGTGCACCGTGGCGTCCCCGGCCCAACCGGCACCTGATCGCCGAGTTTCATCAGGTGTTGGGCCAGCCGCCACGTCCGCACCGCTCGCGCCCCAGGGATGGCGTCGTCATCCAGGGCGTCGACGACCGCCATCACGGCGTTGGGCCTGATGAGCGGCACGTCGAACCCGCATTCACACCGGATCTTCCGCGCCGCAGCGCACACCCGCTCGTGGGGCGCCTTGGTGTGCGTCGCGACCGCAACGTCAATCTCGTCCCGGTCGACCGATGAGGCCCGCGCGGCCAGGAGGACGGCGCCGCCGGCGAGTGCCTCCCAGGCCATCCGCCCGCCCGGCAGCCGCGCTTCCGAGGCGCTCCGGAGGTGTTGCGCTGCCTGCTTGACGACGTGGTCCGGCAAGTTCAGGTTGCCGCCGATCATCTCGACGTCCCGCAGCCCCTCGTTGAGCCGCTTCGTTCGCTTGCGCTTCTCGCCGAACTGCATCCGCTTGTGCCACTTCCGCAACCGCTGGACCTTCTCCCACTGCTCGTTGCTCAGGGGATTACCCCGGCCGTCGGTGTTCCTCCCGATCTTCGTGTGCAGGCCCTTGTCCGTCCGCAGCGGGTCCACTGTCTCGATGCTCTGGTCGGCGTCTCCAACCAGGCCTAGGTCGTTCAGCGTCGGGCTCAGGTCCACCCACTCGTCGGCGACGATCAGCCCGCAGTCCGTGCAGAACGACTGCTCGTCTTCGGTGATCACCCGCCCCTCACACTCCGGACAGGCCGACCGGCCCGACGGCTCGTGTTCGATCGTGGGCTCGTGACCGCGTTCCTCGGTGCTTGTACTCTGTACATCCGAAACCGTCTTTTCGCTCGCGTTGTTACTCGACATTGCGGTAACCTGAAGGCGCTCACCACAGCGCCCGACACCCCGTGTTCTAGCACGGGGATATCCCCGACGTCACGACCGACAGAGCCGTCTGCGCGCTCTCGCTCGCGCCTTCGCGAGCGCCCTCTTGGGCGCGAGCGAGAGCGCGCCCGCACGGAGGGGCACAACCAGCGCCGCGCGCCGACCCGCCCGGAGCGAGCGACCAGCGGAGAAAGCGTGGGAGGGTGAGCAGCCACGCCGCGCAACCCCCCGCGCTTTCCCGCTGGCGTCGAGGGCACATCCATTTTAGCCCGGAACGGGCGCGAGCGGTGCGGAGAGCGCCCGCACGCCCGGAATGGTCGGTCGCGAGCGACGCGGAGGGCGGAACGCGGCGAGCGGGGCGGGCCATAACGGACACACCTGTCTAGCCGGCCGCGACACTCGGCGATCCAGCTACCGTCCTGGCGGACTCAGAAAGGGCGAGGCCGTCTCGGTCGTCCCCCGACCCCGCAAGCACCACAGGCACGAGGAGCGCAGCGGTGGTCGCGGGATGCCGAGCGGCCGAGGGCTTTCAGAAACTGTATTTCAATCGTCGTGCTGCGCGTTCAATTCTGTAAGGAACTGGCCGGCTGCTGTCCCGATACGAACACCGTCGACGTTACGCATCTCAAGGTCATGCGTGGCACTCCGAAAGGGGTGGTGGTCGACGAGGATGCGATGGATAACGGTTCGGACGGGGTCGGTCCCGTACCTGTCGACGACAGTCGCCATCATCTCGTCGAGATGCGCGTCCCGGTGCTCCGTCCGGGGATGCTGTGCGCGTTCGAGTACGAGTTCGACTACATCGTCAACTGATGCGTGCTCGGGATTCTTGGTTCGTTCACGAACGTCGTAGAGAGCGTGGTTATCGGGCATTCCAAATCACTTCGAAGGATCCTCCATGGTGTCAGGGCTCTTCGAGCAATGAGCGAGCTCGCTGCACGTAACTGTTCGCGCCCCAGCTACGGGCGTCACTGATCGCATCGAGGAGCAGCCGTGCATCGGCAGCTGATAGGTGTTCAGTTCGAACGAGAACCGAGAGTAGCGTCGGTGTCGTGACGAGTCGGGTATCAGCGAGTGAGGCGTGGATCAAGCCAAGTTGGTTGAACTCGTCACAGAGGAAGAGCGCAGCATCGAGATCGTTCGCGAGCGTGACCGCCGCGTTTTCACCGTCATCGAGCGGAAACTCGGCATCGAGGTCGACCGACTGTGTCGTGAATGACTCCGTTTGGTCGAGGACGGCGGACGCGGCGTGTCCATGGACGTCATCGTACGAGGCAATCTCTCGGAGTTCATCGATGACCGCCGTTGGGACGACGACCTCGTACCGGGAGAGACAGAGTGCGAGTGGATCGGGATCGTCGTCAGTAACGATGCCGAGACTCACGAGGGCGGAGGCGTCTGCGATAAGCCGCGACATCTAAGCGTCGGCGACCTCGTCGATGAAGTCCTCGTCCAACTGCTGTTTCAACACTCGGAGGTTTGCCGCCTCCTCGGCGCCGACGAGCGCTTTGAGTTGCTCGAAGGTGATCTCATCGTCGTAATAGGCGGCGGCGATCTCTTGGGTGAGGGCGTCGTCGTGAGCGGCGTCTTGGAGGTACTCCCGAAGCGCGGTCACGAGGATGTCTGTTCGGTCTTCCCCGAGGACGGCGGCCAGTGCGTCGGCCCGGTCGATGAGCCGATCGGGGGCCCGAAACTGCACGCGCTTCTTATCGGTGCTCATGATGTGTACATTGTGAGCCAACGCACTTAGCCGTTTTCGTGTGTACGATGTGAGCCTCACTCGGCCAAGCGTCACTCGGCCACGAGGTGCTCCGTGAGGTCACGCGTCCAGTACGTCGCGAGCCCACCAGGGCTACAGCGAGCACACAGTTGGAGCGGCCCCTCGAGATGGCCGAGTTCCACACGGAAGCGCGTGAGCGCTGCGAGCGCGTTGACGACGAGCCCACAGCCGTCGCAGGCGTGGTGATCGCGCTCCACAGGATCCGGCCGCTCTTGGACGGCACAGTCGACACAGATTGGGTGCGTGACCCGTTCGTTCTGTCCCCACGTATGCGCCTCGCCCATCTCTGCACCGGGCGGTGAATCGCAGAACCCACACCCAGAAAGCGTCTGTTGCATCAGTTGTCCTCCGCGTCGGCGTCGGTGGCGGCCTGCCAGCCACGATGGAACACGGCGAGCTGGGTGATCGACTCGAAGGGCTTGCTACTGGGCTCGTGGACGAGAATGCGTTGGTCAGGGATCGGCGCCACCACATCGTCCTCGACGAGGTCGCCAACGAGACGGCGGGCAGTCGCCTCGTCGATGTCCGCCGTCGCGACCCGGGACGCATCCCGGTCCTGTGCAACGAGTTCGGTTTCGAGCCGGTCGTAGTCGCCTGTCGTGTCGTCGATGATATCTTGACCAGACATAGGAACTCACGCTTCTGCACGCGCTTCGAGCGCGCCTCACGCCTACTGGCGCCGATAGACACACCTGCGGTGCGGGCACGATGTCCTACGTCAGCGATCTGCCTCCAGCTAGCCGTTCCTGGTTGGAAGGGAGCATGACGCTACTCCAACACCTACTGTGAGCCACCCCTTGCTGTCGGTCCCTGTCGGCCTGTTAGAGGGCGATCACGAGCCCGGTCACGAGAGTCACGAGTCCGAGTGCCAGCCACGTCGTCCGCGCTGCAAGGCGCTGCCAAACCCGCCTCCCCAGCTGGCGGAGTTGATCACGGAGGGCTGCCCGCCGTTCTGTTTCGAGGACCGCGACTTCGTCGTAGTAATCGCGGCGCTCTGCGGGAAGCGTCCGGAGTGTCGTCTGGCACTCGCTGCAGGTGTATTCGAACTCTGCACGGACGTGCTGGCGGCGGAATTCTTGCTCGCCGCCCTCGTCGTAGTCTGTGACCTCGTACACAAGGAGTTTCGAGACGAAGCGACGGTTCCCACACTCCGGACATTGGTCCATCCTGAGCGTTGGCGTTCCATGCTCGCTGCTCGTATCGTCTGGCCAGGATGTCTGTGGCTCTGTGTCCTCGGTCTCTCGGGGTGGCCTCGTGTGGTTTTCTGACGGCGATGCACTCGCTGTCTCGGAGTTACTGAACGTAGACATGGATTCACCTGTGACTGCACTCAGCTGACACCTGGCTGGACACCACGACGGCACTCCTGGTGGTGCCTATCGGGCTGAGCGCCGTCACCCTTGGTCGGCGCGATAAACGCCACTGCGGGGGCAGTCGCTTATTCGTTCCACAGTACTACGATCCGGTCTTCGATCTCGTCGAGGACCAGTTGCAGGACATCACGATGATCGGTCGGCCAGGAGTCATCGTCACCGGGCGTCGGGGCGGTGGGCGGGGGATGGAAGTGGTCGCGCGTATTGTGGGGGTTCGGATGCCGATCCCATCGGCATTCCCAGGTGTGCTCCGAATGGACCTCTCGATAGTGGATTGTGAAGTCGTCGTTCGTGTACCAGCGGACAGTCAGGGTTGCTTCGTCGACGGGCGCTGGGTAGTACGACGATGCAAAGACGACCTGAAGCTCGAGATGGCCCCTTGCATCCGTGATGGCCGCGTGGGATACCTGTCCGGTGGCTTGGAGCCGTGTCTGGAGGAACTCGAGAATTGGGCGATCGATGGGGGCAGGGCTCCCGCCATCACCTGTCGGTGGCACCATCGAGCGAGCTACCCGGATGCCTGTTCGCGTTCGCTACCCGTGCGTTGCTGGCGCGCCCGTTCGTAGCGGTCTCGCTCTTCGCGGGCCGTTGCCCAGTCGCCGAGGTCGCTGTACACGTCGTCGATGGTCCGCTCGTCGCTGCCCTCCGCGGCGGCGACGGCGTCGACGGCGGCTGGTGACGCGGCGTCGTACGCCTCCTCATACTCGGTGATGCGCGTTGTCAGCTCACGAACGCGATCCTGGAGTTCCTCGACAGAATGGTCGGCTGCGAGCTGATTGATTCGTCGCCACTCGAAGTACGCGTCATTACGCTCGTAGGTGGCTGGATGGCCATCGTGTCGGGTGACGATGCCGAGGTCGTCGAACCAGCCTAGATACTTCCGGGCGGTCTTGGGGTCACAGTCGGCGCTGTCGGCGATCGCGCTCGCCGTCGTCGGCTCGCGGGTTTGCAGGATGGTCCCGTAGATGCGCTGTTCGACGTCGTCGCTGCTGAACGGCTCCTCGAAGGGCGGTGGGCCATCGGCGGCGTCTGTCTCGGACATACTTGGGCTTGCAGCGCGAGGGATATCGTTCTTGCTTCGAGGAATAGTTTCTTGAACCACAGGCTCCTGCGGTAGCCCCGTCTTGCGGCGATATTGAGCGTAGTTAACCAACAAATAGCGTGGTGTAGCGAGTCTGTTGGTTAACCGTCTCAGCTCACGAATCAGAACGCTCGAGGGAGGGCTTCTCGGGTCCCCTTCTCCCCTGAAGGGCGGAGCTTGTCGGTGGACTCCCGTTCTGACCACTAGCTACTCAGCGCAGCTCCGATGGGGCAAGAGTTAATATACTATCCATAGAATATGTATTGTGATGTCGGCCGACAACCGAATCGCGGGCACCCAGACCGACCCCGAGGAGACGTTCAATGACTTCCTCACCTACGCTGAGCTGCTGAACACGCCCCAGCTCGCCCAGCTGTACACGTTTATCCTCCGAGATGGGCCCGTCGAGATCGAGACAATCAAAACAGAACTCGACATACCGCACTCGACCACATACAAGTATCTCGGACGGCTCGAAGAGATGGGCATCCTTACTCGGTATGACGACGAGACGCCGACCACGGTGACTGTTGAGCCGATTCACCTCCAATTAGATACTGACCACGGTGTCGTCACCGCGACACCCGTCCTGATCGATGCGATCGGCCGGCAACGCGATACGGAGGATATCCGCGTGTTCGTCGACCGCCAGGGAATCCCCAAACTGGCCGCTGCGCTCCACTACACGCTCCGAATCATGGACGGGGACTTCACCCAGCGGACGGCCGCGAACAAACTCGGCGTCCATCCCGTCGAGGGAATGACGGTATTCACAGCTCTTCAAGACGTAATCGAAGAGGCTGTGGAATACGATCCATATCTTGACCAGGCCAACTGATGGCGTCGGAGCCAGAGATCCCACGCGATAGTACGGCTATTATCGATAGTAGCGTTCTCATCTCGATGGGTGGGCCTGCCAATGAACAGTATCAGGCATTCGAGCAGTTCGTGACAGATCGAAACCTCACCGTGTACATTCCGGGGCACGTTGCTGAGGAAATGGGCGAAAGCCCGGACGCGTACGCTTACCAGCGAGATCGACTCCGGTCGGCACAGAACGCCGGATGGCTCAAACCGGGGGGAATCGACTTTTCGACGCCCGGCGTTTCTGAGGTTGTAGATAAAACGCGGAAGCGTATGTTGAATCTCTCCGCCGAGGATGTCACCGAAGACGAGATTGAAAAAACGGACACGATTCTCGCGGGACTGGCCTATCAATACGCGACAGGTGACGCAACCTATGTCACCGTGTTCGTGAGCGATACAAAGGCCGAACAGGCCATTGAAGACGTCCTCAGCGCCGCTGATGTCGGAGATATCACATCAGTTGTCGAAGGTCGTGGCTTTATCGCGGATCTCGTTGCTGATCAGTTCCTGAGCTGAAGTGTCCTATTGTACGAGGTCTGTCCGGCGATATTCACCGCAATGGGTCACCCCGTTTGATCGGCTCTTCCTATTCATAGTGATTAACCAACAGCCACCGGAGTATATTGTGGAGTGTTGGTTAATACTGGCCTTGCCGTCGGGGATTCACTCCGAGTCTCCGCCGAATAATCGTCTCCACACGGATTGTGTCTCCGACTCGCGACTGCTTTCGCTTGTAGTAGCGACTTGCTCATCGTGGGACTGCTCAGTTTCCCCGTCACGGGCATCGAGTTCGTCGGTGAGTCGTTCGATTTCTGCTTCGAGGGTCTCGATCCGCTCAGTCTTCTGTTCGAGTGTTGCCTCGAGTTCGTCGACGCGCTCGCTCAACAAGCGATTTTTCTCCGCCAGATACGCACGACTCCGGTCTGCGTCGTCTGGCGTACTACCAGCAGTGACACCGTCAGGTGGGCCGTGAGGATCTGCGTCGTCGTCGCCGGCGTCCGGGTCGTAGAACTCCGACGTGGTCGCAATCGCTCGCTCAATGGTCTTCTCGCCGTACGTCGACCCGTCAGCGTAGTGGACCTCGTCCCATTTCTCCCGCATCAATCCCGACTGGCGGAACAGTTGATCCATCTGCGTCTGGTCGCCGCCAGTCCAGAACGCCAGCAAACAACACAGCGCCATGTCGGCCTCGGACTGACTGTCGTAGCCGACCGTATTCCCCTTCCAGAGCCGCTCGAACTTCTCGCCGTTCGATGCGTTTCGCGCTTTCTCGAGGAGATCATCGTCTTCGAGGTCAACGCCGACGTTGACTGCACCGCTCGTTGCTGACTCCCCGTCAGTCGCGCCACGGGGCTCGGACTCGGATGCCGTGTCGCTGTCAGTGTCCTGGACGTACTCGCGGTGAATCGCTGTGAGCGCGTCCTGCCGGCGTGCAACGCGCGTTGGGGTCCGCTCGACGTGGTCGCCAGTAACGGTGAAAAAGCGTGCCGTGTCGTACAGTTCGACGCTTCCACGTCGGTTCCGCCCGTCTGGGAGTTCGCCGGTAACCAGGACGTGATAGCCGGTACCGGACGGTGACACCTCCGTATAGGAGTCGAGTCGCTCAATGATGTCCAGCGCCGCGTCGTCGACGTCGTCTGTCTCGGGATCGCGGCAGTCGTCCAGATCGACGCCGACGATGGGATCGTCGTCAGTAAACACGAACCCGATGCCATCGGCGTGCTCCGTCTCGGTGTAGTCGAGTGCTGTCTCGAAACTTGACCAAGTCTCCGACTCGGTTGCTGACGCGAACCCCCCAGCCCCTGGCGTCACCGGGATCTTCGTCGGTTTGCCGTCCCGCTCCTCCTCCCGCCAGCACACCCACTGGTCGCGTTCGCGTAACGTCTCCGGAATCGCCTCCGGCTCGTCGATCATAGGGTCACTCATCCTCACGTAGGACCTCGCATGGCTCTCACTGGCTCTGAGCCAGCACAGAACTCTCTCTGCTGTAAATCGCGATCCAATCCCTTGGTCCCAACGGGGACCCCCCGTTCTATCCTAGTTGGTTTTTGCCGTAATAGATCATCCAATTCCGTGAAATCCTGGGTTTGAGGCTCCCGATACGTGCATACGGCAAAATCTCTCCAGAATGCTTGTGTTACGGCATTTCGGTTGATTGCCGTAACCCCTTGCTGTCTGCTGATTTCGGTCCTGCGGAGACGATATGCCTCGATGTTTCCGTAACGCGAGAGGCATTTCCTTTTATACAAACTCAAATTTACATTTACGATATATTTGGCGCTGAGTGTGGATTGCATTGTATTCATCTCCAGATCTATTCTGATTTGAGTGCAAGCCCCTCGTAGTATCGAACAGAGTCGCCGTTCTCATTGTCTGTGTTCCGCTCGAACGTGACATAGTTCCCGAGGCGACGGCCGAACCAGGGTTTGCTATCTGTATCAATCCCGTGAGCCTCAGCCCACTGCTCGTAGATTTCGTAGACATCTCCGGCGGCTACTCTGCTTTCCGGGTCTTCGACGAGGTGTGTCTCTGCGAATCGCTCAACAACCGCCTCTGGATCATCAGCAATATTGTCAATCGATGGCTGAGGCGCCTGCTGAATATGGTCAGCCTGTTCTCCTGTCGTTTCTTCGCACCCACTTGTGGTGACGGTATCGAGTAGGGTGTCCATCGAGTACGTACCGTCAGTATCGTACACGACCGGGTTGCCTTCTTCAGGGAGAATGACGATAGCGTACGACGTGGGGCTATAATCGGGTGTCTGAAGTTCGGCTTCGGGGACGAATGGCTTCTTGATACGCACCCAGTCGTCCTCGAACGCCGATTTCGTCTCGTAGATGTGTTGTTCACCGTGCTCGTATACGACGTACTCGTCGGCAGCGTGGTCGTAGCTGTAGATGGCCGGAACACGATCTTTCGAGAGTTTTTCAAGCGATGGGAGGCGGATGTGTTCCGTCTCGCTGGCATCACGAAGGACGATCTCGTCGCCATCACGCTGCCAGATGTTCTGGGTCCCGTTCTCGTCGCCGTTCGCCGGTCGCACGGCCGTCACCCCACCGTCTTCGGTCGCTCCGCCGTTGAACGTGACATTCGAGTCGGTCGTGTAGAACCGTGTCTCACCATTCTGGAGGGTGCGAACGGGTGGCGTGAGAATGCCGTCGACACGCTCGGCCCACTCAGTTTCGTCGTTTCCTGGTCGAACGACAAACAGCGGGATATCCCCTGCTTCTTGGGCTTTCCGGAGATTCGTGAGCACCTTTGCGGGATTCTCGGGTGTCGTCGTTTCGACTTCGATGGCGAATCGATCGGCAACGTCGGGGTGGCTCGCCCTCGCGTCAGGTTTCTCGCTGCCATCCTGTGCGAGGATCGAGACGGTGAAACCGAGTGCAGTGAGTTCTTCCTCGATCTGGCGGAGTGCTGCGTCGTGAGCACTTCCACCCGCGGCCTGCACGCTACCAGTATCGGGCGTCGCGACCTCTTCGCCGGCGTCAGTGAGCCGGATGCGGAGCTCGTCGGCGTCGATATCGACGGTCGTATCGAGGTATCGTGATCGTTCTCGAATGTCCGCGAGTGCATCATACGATGGCGGCTCGGCGTCGACGTCGTCAAAGAGTCGTCTGAGTTCGTCATCAACTGCTTCAACGGCCACCCAGCCGTTCTCCTCGCGGCAGCCCTCTCGAAGCTGCAGACTCCGAATCACGTTCGCAATCGCGACGTCCAGGTCGTCGCTCCCGATATGGAGCACCTCGTGTCCGTCGGCAGGTGTGCTCGTTGTTGCGGTGTCTGGCTCAGCCGGCACACCGTGTTCGTCACTGATGTCCTCGTGCATCGAGGAGAGCGTCTCAGTGAACTGCTCCTCTTCACGCTCAGTGAGCGGGGATTCGCTCTCGGGGTGGCCCGGTGGGATCGGGAGTGGTTCGAGACTGAACGGATACGGCCCCGTTTCACCGAACGTCGGGCTTGGCAAGCTGGCGATCCACTCTCCGCGCGGCAACGAACGGATCCGATTGGCGAAATCCGCAGGGTCCATCTCTTCGTGGGCCATCGCACGTGCCAGTTCCCGGTCGACGTTGATTTTCCCGATGAGTGAACTGCCGATGTTGTTCAGAGCATTCAGGTAGATCTTCCGCCCACCTTCAGCCTCCATCTGTTCGGGGAACTGCATCGACAGGCCAACAGAGAGCCGGAATCCCCGGCCTTTCTCGAGGAGATCATTCATGATGTCGGAGACCACGACCGACGCTGCCTCGTCGACGAGCAAGTTCACGACGTAGTCGTCCGAGTGCTGGGAGAGGGCCTGTTTGCGGTCCTTGAGAGCTGCATCGAGATTGGTCAGGATCACACCGGTCATGATCCGGGCGGCGTCGTCGCGGAGGTCGCCGAGGTCGAAGAGGATGACCGTATCCTCGTCGAGGACATCCCGAAAGTCGAACTGGTTCTCGGTATTGTTGAATATCTGCCGCAGGTGCGTATCCTGTGAAATGTACGCAAGGCGGTTTCCGACACCACCCATCACGTTCGCAAAGGTGTTCGGATCTAACTGGAGCTGCCGTCGAATCGTCCGGGTGACCTCCTCGTCGCTCGACCGCGGGGCGTCGCCGATGTTCTCGTTCGGTGGCCCGGCCTCCCAAAGCTGGTCGACGACGTGTTCGAGCTGTCGGTGGGCGAAGTAGTCCGTCGATGCTCGGTACTGCCCGTTCTCACGCCCGTATTCCTCGTCGAACAGAGCCTTGATGAGTGTCTTGATGAGAGTCGGGGCCACAGTCGCCCGCTCGTAGCGGTCGGTTCCCATCACGAGCTTCAAAATCTCCTCGTAGTGGTCGGCCTTCCGTTGGACGGCGTCTTCGCGGCGCCGTCCACTCTCCATCGACGGTTCGAGATTGAAAAACGAGAAGCCGGGGAGGACGTCTGGGACCGGGAAGTGGACGACATTCTCTTCGAGGTCGGTCATTCCGAACCGGCGTGCGTGAGCCCGCATGTAGTTCTGGGCCATGTCGTCGTTCTTCGGGATGATGAGGATCGTCGGCCCCTCCGTGTTGTCGTACAGCGACAGCAGGTCGTTAATGAGGGCTTTCGACTTCCCAGAGCCGGTTGTTCCGAACCGGCCGTAATGAGTGGGCAGCAGTCCGGGTGGAATGTGTGTCGGCTCGTCTTCGGCCTCGCCGGTGTCGTCGAGGGCATACCCGATTGCCATCCCGTCGCGGAATTCACTCATGAGGTCCTGGTGGGGGCGTGGCAATGGGTTCCGACTCTGCTGTTCCGCACGCGCCCCACGTGCCCCCTCGACAGTCAGCTGTTCTGAGGAGGGCACGAGTACGAAATTCGCGAGTTCTCGGCCGCTCAGGACGAACTCCGGTCGGGTCTTCCCACGGCCGGTCGTGATCTCACGATCCAAGAGCCGCTGCAACGCCGCTCGTGCGTTTCGTTCTTTCGTGGCTGCCCGGAAGCCGCTGTCACGTAATCGTTCGGCCGCAACCTGGTAGTACGGCCCGTCAAGCGGGTCGAATACTGGGACAAGTGACTGTATCCGCTCATCGAGATCATCGCGACCGTCACTACCGGATGGAATCCCGATTGCGCGGATGTTCGCGGTGAACGACCGCTTCGGATTTTTCGCCTCGATTGCCGCGACACGTTTTGCAACGGCGTCGCTCAGCTGGTTTCTGTCCCGGCTCTCCGACTGATCGTCGAGTTCGAAAAGGGAGCCAATAATCTCCTGAGCGAGTGTGTCTCGGCCGTCGATGACGTCCTCCTTGCGAAGGTCGGCATCGGACTGCCAGCTCTCGCGTCGTTGGAAGACGACTTGGAACGCTACTGGTGCTGTCGCCTCCATCAGGTGGTCGACAAGCGACGCGAGCGCACCACCTGGCTGATCGACGGCTGGGAGTTCTGCTTCGTCGTCGGCAGTGAATGGCGAGAGTGAGGTCATCCAGTCCTGTTTCCGAGTCGCTGACCCCTGCCACCGCACGCCGAGTGGGGAGACGGATTCGGACGCTGGCCGGGCGAGTATCGTCCCCTCCGATGTTACCGTTGGTTTGGCAAGCGTCGTGAGTGGCTCATCCTCGGGAATCGCATCTGGTGGGGCGAGTTCGAGGACAGTATCGCCGATCTCGATGAGGTGGTCGGCAGACTGGTCGCCGACCGTTCCGCCATCCGCGGCTGATTCGGCGTCCCCTGACCCCGCTTGACTGTTGTCGTCAGTGCCACTCTCGTATTGCTCGTCAGGGCCGAACTCGTACGTGAGCTCGCCTGACTCATAGTGCTCGACGAATGTCTCGCGGTCGAATTCGACAGGCTGTACGAGTCGGGATGCGATGTCGACCTCGGTACGCTCGATGTCGAACGTCTCGGGATAGACCGACCGGAGCCGTTTCTCAAGGGTATCCAGATGGTCGTCGGCACCGTAGTAGAATTCGACGGGGTCATCTTTCCCCTCGCTGAGCGCGAGAAATTCGAAGCGTAGCGGTGTGTCGCTATGTAGCGGATTGAGTTTGTCAGCTAGCCCTGTCGAGTCCGTTGAGGTCAGTTTGTGGAGGCTCTCCAGTGCCTGCGGTAGACGCTCCGGATTGAGGGGTTCGGAGGTTGGCGTCACGCGAAGATACTCACGCATCGTCGCCACCTCCCGTTTCGCCGCCATCAGTCTCTGTTGGCGTCTGCTCAGATTGGAGTTGTCCGTTGTCAGTCCCTCGGCGTTCAATCTCGTCTTGGAACGCCTGTACATCCGCGTCTACAGCATTCTCGCCAGTACCGGGGAGCGAGGATCGCCGTTGCTCGGTTGGCTCGAAGTCGATGACTTGCTTCTCTTTGGGCATCGCTTTGACCTGGATGCCGCGCCACTCGCCGTCGACGCCGACGAGCGCCTCGGAGAAGCCGGCGTCCTCGTTGCCGGGCACGGCGTCCTGGACGAACCGCATCTGCGCGTAGTTCAGCCCGAACTCGTCGGCCCACTCCTTGTCCATTCCGTCCAGCCGATGGAACTGCTTGACGGCACACTGGTCCAAGATCGCCTCGGATTCGGCGTGCTCGAAGAACTCGTCGACCGTCTGGGTGACCAGCCGGATCGAGAGATCGTGGTGGCGGTGGTGGCGGAACACCGTTTCGAGGAACGCCAGGCTCGCGGCGTCCTGCATGATGTAGCGGGCCTCGTCGATGTAGAACACCACCTCCTTCTCCGAGACTTTCGCCCGCTCGTACACCAGCGAGATCAGCAGCTGCATCGTCAGTGCCGTGCTGCTGTCGACGCTGCCCTCTTGCTGGGCGAGGTCGAGGTAGATGACCTTCTCGTCCCGAATGTCGAAGTCGGATTCCTGGCCGAGGTTGGCGTGGCGACCGTCGTCCTCGAAGGGGCGGAGCTGGTCGAGGAGCCACGTCGCATCCTCCTTGATCTTCCCTGCCTCTTCGTCGGACCGGACGACGAATTCCTCAGGTTCGTCGACCATATCCTCGAACACGTCCATCATCTCGCGGATGGTCGGACTCGGATTGCTGTGCGTCGAGATGTCGTCGGTGATGCCGTTGCGCTGGTAGGCACGTTTGAGGGCGAGTTCGAGCGTCGTCCGGCGGTCACCCAGCGAGATGCCCCGCAGCGCGAAGAAGTTCGTGAGGAAGCTCATCGCGTCGTCGAGCTTCTCGTTGAATGGGCTCGCGTCCTCGCCCATCGCCCGCTGGACATGCTCGGGCGTCTCGCGGATCTCCAGGGGGTTCAGCCCGAGCGTCCCGCCGACAGTGATGCGTTTGGCGTCGAGGGCTTCGGCGACGCCGGCCCAGTTGTTCAGCGGTTCGAGGATGATGCCGATACGGTCCTTGCTCTGCTCGATGGAGCGGATAAAGTTCTGCTTCGAACTGAACGACTTCCCCGAGCCGGTGTCGCCGACGGTGAACATCGCGTACCCGTTGTCCCGGGCGAACGGGTCGATGACCACAGGACTCTGGTTGTCCTTGTGAATCCCGAACTCGACGCCACCCTCCTCGAGGATCGTTGCGTTGTGCGGCGAGGAGAGCAACGCACCGACAGCCCCGCCCAAGGCGATCGATGTCCGGCCGAACTCGTTGTCGCCGATGGGTGCGGCGGACTGGAGGGCGAGGTCCTGCCGACAGATCGCCGTCTTCGGTGTGAGGTTCGCCGGGTCGTCGCGGAGCGCACTCTTGACCGTCTGGACGGCATCCCTGAGCTCGTCTTTCTCGTCGGCCCGCACGGTGATGAACATCCCCTGGTCGAAGACATTCGCGCCGTTCTCGACGGCCTTGTAGGTCGCTGCGGCCTCGTTGGCGCGTTCCTGCAGGTAGGCACTCCGGATACTCTGTTCGAGGTCAGCATCGACCTGGAGGTCGTCAGCGATGTCCTGCAGTTCGTTCCGAGCCCGCTCCTGATTTTTCGGCGTGATGTGCGCGGTGAGGTCGAACTGGACGTCGGTCATCTCGAAGAGGTCGCTCAGATACCCGTCGTTGGGATAGTCGGCATAGTTAGCGATATACAGCGTCGTCGTCCACTGCTCGCCGACCCGTGCGGCTCGCGTTTCCCATTCGACAGCTCCGGGCGCGGTAACGGTCTTGTGCGACTCCGAGATGTCGTCGAGGAGCTTGCGTTCGGCCTCACCTTCTGTGAGTGTCTCCTCGTCGAGGACATCCGCGAAGTCCACGTCTGGTTCATCATCCCCAGTGAAGCGGTCCCAGAGATGTTTGCTGCCGACGCCGAGGACGAGACCCATCACAAGGGCAAGTACTGCACCCTCTGCTGGTGTCAGGTTCTGAAGCCACCCGATGACGGGGCCAAGCACGCCACCACCTGTCTGGAGGATCACGTTACGCATCGTGTGGGTCCTCCCGGCGCGAATGGCCGATGATCGATTGGTCGCGAACGACACGGTCTGCCTCGTCGTAGTCGTGTTCGCGGCCGTTCCAGAAGTCCATATTCAGAACGAACAGCTCGACCGTGCTGAGTCGACGTGCGGACCAGCCCGAGGCTTGCTGGATGAACTCGGCGCGGACGTCGTTGACCCGGCTGTCGAGCTTCTCGAACATCTGTGCGCGGCGCTCGACGTCGGTGAGGTCCTCACGACGAGTCACGAACGGGTTGAACAGGAAGCCGATGACGGGGAACTGGGTCAGCTTCTCGGCGGGGGTGCCCTCATCGCGGAAGCGGTCGTAGACCTCCAGCGGCGTGACCTCGACGCCGATGTAGTACCGAACCTGCTGGGTGCCCCGGTCACGCATCTCCTTCGGCCGTGTCTCCCGGTACTCTTCGAGAAGTTCCCGAAAGATCGGGTTCTCCGTGACGTCTTCGTCGGTGAGTCGATCTTCGATGGTCTCGGTGATCTGCTCGACGGGGAAGGAACGGGTTGTGGCGTGGAGTTTGAGCTTCGAGTCCAGTTCTTTGTTGGCGAACTCTTCGCCAGCGTCCTGGAGTTGCGCCCAGTCGTCGGACATTGCGAAATCCATGTTCGCTGGATCGATCTCGATGAACGCCTCCATCGCGCCGTCTTCACGCTGGATGGCACCAGCGCCCGGCCATGCCCGCTTGATGTTCGTGAGGTCTTGCGTTCGCTCGTCCGGCTTGAACGGCGTGTAGTTCGCGAGTCCGCCTTCGTTGCGCTCTGACTCGTTGGTACTCGTGTCGGCGTCGACGGGCGCACTGAACGTGATCTGGGGCCGTTTGAGGTACCGATAGACATCTTTGGTCCACGTCCAGGCGTTTAGGTGGGTTGGTGAGACGTAGATGACGGCAACGCCAAAGCCAAGCCCGCCAGCGACGAACGGGAGAGCCAGTGATTCGATCCCGGTGAGCCCCGCGATAAACAGCCCAATAATGGGGAAGGCGATGAGCATGCCGACGTCGCCTTCCTCGATATTGAGATACGGGATGCGACTCTCCTCACCGAACTGATCCATGATGCGCCGTGCGGCTGCGTCTTCGTCTGTTGACATTGTTAGTGGATACCGCGGTCAAAGTCCATACCGTGGTCGTCACTCGCCGATTCGGCTGTCGCTCCACC
Organism: Halolamina sp. CBA1230; assembly: GCF_002025255.2. Taxonomy (GTDB): domain Archaea; phylum Halobacteriota; class Halobacteria; order Halobacteriales; family Haloferacaceae; genus Halolamina. The sequence continues at coordinate 32,707 of NZ_CP054589.1, read as the reverse complement.
GGGGTCATTCTCGGTACGGCGGTACGACGGCGTGCCGCTACCGTCTTCTCCGTGTCCACCGCGGGCAGCTGCTTTTTGCGCGACGGCCTGGCCGGCAGCGGCTTTCGGCCCCCACCGAGCGGCAGTCGTCGCGACGCCGGCGCCACCGACGTAGGCTCCGGCAGCAACACCGCCAACGAGTGCTGCGCCTTTCGTTGCACCGCCGACGACTTTGGCCGTCAACGGGGTCGCGTATTTGAACGTCTTCCACGTGAGATAAAGCGCGATAAGAGGCAGTGACGCGGCAACTAGGTACTTCAGAAACGCACCATTTGGCGTGAGTGCTCCTTCCGAATAGAGCAGGTCGTATCCTTTGAACACGACTGCTGCTGGGAGGGGTAGAACCGCCAAAGGGACAAACCGCTTCGAGAATCCCATCGCAATGTCCGAAAGGACTGGAACATTACCATAGGCGAGAGCAAACGCTATCGGCATTCCGTAGACATACACGTAAAGTAACACCTCTCGAATGTAGTAGAGGGCTTCAAGTGCCCACATCGAGAGGCCGCCAACGATTGCGAACATGAATGCAAGCCCTGGATTGGTCAGTGACTCTTTGAGGAAATTCAGCATCGCATCACCCAGGGTTTCCAGACTCGGCATCAACGCAATCGTGAACCCGTCGACGATGTAGAGACCAAGAACACTGACCCAGTACCAGCTGATGATGAGGAATGCGCCAACCCAAGCGGTCTTCTTTGTCCGTCTTGCTTCATATGCACTTCCGATATTGAAAATCCGGACTGTGTGTCGCCCTTGAACGCACATTACCAGAAGGAGCAGTGAGATAAGCATAATCTCACCTCCAACCAACGCATCGCGAATTGCTGGCCAGGGTCCGTTTGTTGGCGCACCAAAGACAAATGCACCTTCCGTTTCGGGCGTCGGAGTCCCGAACATCTCCTCAGTGAGGGTTTCATAACCGGTGTTCAACCCCTCCATGAAGAGGGAAATCACCCAATCGACGACGTCTTTGAATCCCTCTAGGACGACATCAATCAGGTCCACCATCGTTAGTCCTCACTAATTGTGATCTCACAATTATCGAACTCTTCTGACGCGGAGTAGTGGATACTGTAAGGATTGGAAACTCGGTTAGCCCCTACTCGTGTTTCTAGAATGACTTCGAAGCTTCCGGTTTGTTCCTCGCTCTCACACGAAGTCCCCTCACCTCGAACGAACGCAAACGGTGAACGGTAACTGTACAGTGTAAGCTGCTCTCCCGGTTCTATGACTACCTCGTCAACTTCTGTATCCTTTTCTGGGTCGTATATACCACTAACATCGTTGTTTTCATCATAGTTCGTCCCTTCCTCATCCGAGGGATATGGAACATCACCAATAAATAGAAGTTGCGTAATCGCATCCGGGCCATTACCTTGGTTTTCGACAGATACGAAGGCCTCTTTTGAGATTTTGTCACTCGAGCTATCCCACATCTCTTCAGGCTGATTCTTCCCGATCCCCATCTCCACGATGCTAAGATCCGGCTGAACCGAAAGAGCGGACTCTTGCACAGTCTCTTCGCCCTCTAACGCGAGAACACGATACTCCCCTGGTGCGTAGGAGGTCCCAATCTCGAAAGAAACCTGCTGTACTCCTGTTGCTACGTCACGCTGACCGAACAGTTCTCCATCCGGCTGGACGAGGTTGACTTGGCTAATTTCGGTATCTTCCGAGAGCTCCACCACGATCGCTGTCCCATCGACTGCAACACGCTGAAGTGGACCTTGGTCATTCTGGGATGGAGACCCATTACTGGGTGTTCCGGAGTTCCCATTTGTATTCATACACCCAGCAATGGTTGTGAGTGCGGCGCCGGCGACTGTTCGGAGGGCGGTTCGCCTACTGATGGGTGGGGTATCTCGTTTCATGAATTGCGTTGGAAGATGTCTTCTGGGCCGAGCATCCGCAGGAGGCGCTTGCCAGCGTAGAACATCACGAAGAAGGGTAGGAGCTGCCAGCCGACCTCGAACACCAGCGCAAACCAGCTGTCGATCGTCCCGAGTGGATGCCAGCGGGCCGTCGCGGTATCGCTCACGTACGCCGGGTCGTGACCGAGCCACGAGCCCGGATAGTACCGAGCCGTGTAGATGCCCGGTTCGTCGATGGTCACGATCGCCACCCCCGAGGCGTTGGTCTCGACGCGCTGATCCGCGACCGTGATGTACCCGTTCCGGGTGGTGCCGCCGATTGGATACTGACGGTTATCGTCGAGCGCGATCGGCGCACCAGCTTGATTGTCCCGCAGTTCGACCCTGAGCGTGGCTTGCGACTGATTCTGTTGGATGACCTCGACAGTGAGATTACTGCGGCGGAGCTGTCGCTCGGACCCGGCATCCGGCTCGACGATTGACGCATTCACGCCCCGGATGATGCCCGCAACGTGCAGCGCCTCTCGATCGACGTTCTCAGCTCGAACGGCGACGCCGTACGTCGTCGTGTACGACTGGTTGACGATGTCGATATTGATGTTCTCACCGATGGTGCCGACTGGTGACGGGCGGTCAGTCCCCCAGGTCTCGATGAGTTCCGGCCCGTCTCGAACCGGCTCGGCACGCGGCCCGATCCGCGAGGGATAGGCGTGGACATACACCGGAATCGCGTCCGACTGAACGGTCGCACTAGCAGTCCGATTCGACCGAACGAGCGTGTCCCAGTTTGTGTCCCGAGCGGTGTAGAACCGCCAGATGCCACGGACCCGTGCCTCACCGTCCTCCGTGAGCGTGTACCCCTGCCACGGTCGCGACTGGAAGATGGCCACGCCGGCGTCGCCGTTCGGATACTCGGCGTAGTAGGGGTACGCCGAGAGATCGTAGATCTCGACGGCGATCGAATCGGAGACGTTGCGTGATTCCGTCCGATAGGTGACGTCGACGTCCGTCCGGTCACCCAGATCGGTTCTGACGGTCTTCTTCAGCCGAACGCTTATCTCCGCTTCCAGCGTGAGATTCGCACTCCAGTCGTCCTCGATCTCGTAGTCGAGGGCAGGCGTATGGGCCCCGTCACGCTCGGCGATGGTCTCGCCGTCCTTCTGCAACCGGACTTCTTCGATTTCGTGCTCCGTGAGCGACCACGAGATCGTCGTATTGCCGGAGGAACTCCCGTTGGGGACGCGAACGCGGTAATCAACGAACCCGCGCATCGTCCCATTCGGCGCGATGTACAGTGGGGTGTCACCGGACTCGAGGTGTCCACGAGTAGAGGGCTGGACCGCGAAGATCGTCGCCTGAGCATCCTCGATGAAGACGCCGTCCTCGAGGTCCGCGTGCGGTGGATGGACGGACGTGTCTGCCCCACCGGCGTCGAGGTCCTCGAAGTCGTTCCGCGTCCACGTCGCCGCAGTCGCCGGCGGTCGTTTGAACGTAATGTCCGTCCCGTTCGCGACTTGATGGACAGCGGAGCGATTCTCGCCGTAGCGCTGGCGGTACTCCTCCTGGCCGATGTAGCTGTCCGCATCACGTGACCACAGCGTTGCCGACTCGTTCTCGGTGAGTCCGTTCCCCTCCGTACCCGGTCGCGGTGGGTCAGCGGCGACGATACCCGTGACTAGGCTCGTCGCGAGCAAGCCGGCCATGAGCACGGAGAGCTCTCGATGGTTCATAGGGCTCGCAACGGGGCTGTGGAGTGCTTACCAGGGGACGAGGTTGACGCACTGCGCCAGCGGGAGGCCCATCATCGACCCGGCAACCGTGTACAGCGGGCCGAGGACGACGAGGACGACCGCGGACTTCATCGCCGACCGTTTGTGGCGCTTGAGACCCTTCTTCTGCTCGGGATTGAGGGTGAACATCTCGATCAGGGAGTCCGCCTGCCAGACGATGGCGAGGCCGACGATTCCCAGCGCTGTGGTCAGCTGGAAGAACCCCTCAATCATGCCCGGGAGGTTGTCTGCGCTACAGACCGCGTTACTCTGGGCGGCAACCGGCTGGACAGCGAACAGGCTCAGGAGGACGACGGTGAGCGCTGCTTGCCGAGGGATCTTCCCGGTCAGCGGTGACTGGTTTTCGACGCTACGCTCAGGGTCGGAGGGAGTCTGGTCCTGTGACATAGCGGGTTACTCTTGGGCGGCATCTTCGGGGACTGACTGATTTTGCTGGTCTTCGACGAGTGCTTGGAGATCACCGAAACGGTTGGTGTTCTCTGCGATTTCGTCGAGTGTGTGGCCCTGCTCGCGGGCCCGTTCGAGGAGCTCACGGAGTTCATCGGGGTCGACATCCCGGACATTCATTTCCTCGCGCAGGGCACGGCGATAGAGGGCGGAAGCATTGATGTGGTCGTTCCACATCAGGTATAACTCATCGATCTCTTCGATGGTGACTGACCTCGTAATCATACATGCGGGGATGGGCATACACCGGCTGAGTCCCGGTGCATATCGGCGCGATAGCGCGATGAGTGGTATATGTCTTCTGGCTATCAATCATCAAAATAATGTGATTGAATCAACGGAATTCCTTGGTCTTCGTACAGAGATATTAACCAACATATCGGGATGAGATTGAACTCTTGTTGGTTAATATATTATCCACTACACCTTCTCTGAGTTCCGTAGAGGCGTTTCGTGATCGAGTCGGCAGCGATACACGGTCACAATGTAGTATTTCGAGTCAATACCCTCGATCTCAAGGGGATCATAGAAATACTCGTAGGGACCGAAACAATAGTCAATGGTAACGGATACTCCAAGTTCCTCCTCGATGACGCGGTGGACAGCTTCTGTCCGAGCTTCGCTATTCAGTACCGTTCCACCGGATACGAACCATTCTCCTTCGACAGCAATTAGTACCACCAAACAAAAAACCGAAACCGGCGAACAGCGGTCGACAGCTACTCGCTGCCGAACATCTAGCGCGACATCAGAAGTACGGGGTACCCATCGGGTAGTCCATTTTGCACGAGAAACTTTTCGTGAGCGCAGTCCCCGGTAGTCCCCGTCCTATATCAGTGACTACCAAGTTAGCCCTTCGTAGACGATGCCGTCACGCCGGTCAATAGCACGCCGACCGTCGATCACTACAGGCGTCGCCATCGTATCGAATTCCTCGTCAAGCTCGGTGATTTCCTCCCAGTCAGTCACGACGAGGGTAGCCGACGCGCCGTCAAGCGCCCCAGCGGCGCTTTCAGCGTACTTAATATCGGGGTAGACCTCACGCATGTTCTCGTCTGCGATAGGGTCGTAGGCGACAATCTCGGCGTCACGCTCTTGGAGGCCTTCGATGACCGGGATGGCGCGGGTATTCCGAATGTCGTCCGTGCCAGGTTTGAACGCAAGGCCGAGCACGGCGACGCGTTTGTTTTCGACATCGACGTGGCGGTCCATCATCGAAAGGAGGCGTTTCGGTTGGGTGTCGTTGATTTCCGTGGCCGCGTCGAGCATCGCGGGTTCGTAGCCCTCACTTCTCGCCGCTGCACGGATGGCTGCGGTGTCCTTCGGGAAGCAACTACCCCCCCAGCCGAGGCCTGAACGCAGGAATTTCGCGCCGATACGGTCGTCGAGGCCGATTGCGTCTGCGACCTCGTAGGCGTCCACACCGAGCTCCTTGCAGATGTTCCCGATATCGTTGATGAGGGAGACCTTCGCGGCGAGGAAGGAGTTATTGGCGTACTTGATCATCTCCGCAGTTCGGGTGTCCGTCTCGACGAGGTGGGCGTCGGCGCGTTCGATGAGCGGGTCGAAGACGCCGTGCATATCCTCCAGAGCTCGTTCGTCGTCGGCGCCGAGGACGACCTTGTCCGGGTCAAGGAAGTCATGGACGGCCGTGCCTTCGCGGAGGAACTCGGGATTCATCCCGACGCCGAAGTCCACGCCGGCTTCTCGGTCCATTTCGTCTTCGAGGATGGCCGTGATGACGTCCTCTGTGGAGCCTGGGATGACGGTGCTCTTCACGACGACCGTGTGCCAGGCGTCCTTTTCGGCGAGTGTCTTCCCTAACTGTTCGGCGCCAGCCTCCATGATGGAGAGGTCAATACTGCCGTCGTCGTTCTGGGGGGTGGGGAGACAGAGGAAGGTGACATCGGTATCGAGGACGGCTTGGTAGTCGGTGGTCGCGCGGAGGTTGCCGTCTTCGCCGGTGTGTTCTTCTAAGAGTTCGGCGAGGCCGTCCTCGTGGATTGGCGGGTCGCCGGCGTTGATTGCGTCGACGATGTCCTCGTCGATGTCGATGTTGACGACATTGTGGCCGAGTTCCGCGAAACAGGCCGCGATAGTGGTGCCGACGTAGCCGCTGCCGACGACAGAGAGGTGCATCTTAGGAGAGTAATTCCATCCCCTTCACAAGAATTGTCCGGTCCACTCTCGTTGGGTTTCATCCGTAGCTGATGACAACAGGTATTTATCTGGAACTTTGTTACGCAGGTAGGTTATGGAGGTCACGAAAGCTGTTATCCCGGCTGCGGGCTTCGGCACTCGATTCCTTCCGGTGACGAAAGCGCAGCCGAAGGAAATGATGCCCGTGCTGGACAAGCCGACGATACAGTACGTCGTTGAGGAGGCTGTCGAGGCTGGGATTGACGATATTCTCATTATTACGGGACGGGGGAAGCAAGCGATTGAACGGCACTTCGACAAATCGTACGAACTCGAAGAGGAACTTGAAGCCGACGGCAAACTGGACAGGCTTGACCGCGTTCAAGAGATCGCCGACCTTGCCGACATCCACTACGTTCGACAGAAGGAGCGGGAAGGACTCGGTGATGCCGTGTTGTACGCGCGAAAGCACGTTGGAGACGAGCCGTTCGCGTTACTGCTGGGGGATACGATTATCGAGAACGACAGAGGGTGTACGGAGACGCTCATCAAGCAGGCCGAAGAGTACGAAAGCTCCGTACTCTCTCTCGAACGGGTCCCCTGTGAACAGGTGCCGTCGTATGGCGTCGCCGATGTGGACGGGTCGGCGTCTGCTGATGGGAGCTTCCCAGTAACTGATTTCGTCGAGAAGCCGCCACAGGAGGAGGCTCCGTCGAACCTGGCAATCACAGGACGATACGTACTTACACCTCAGATTTTTGAATTGCTCGCAGAGACAGAGAAGGGCGTCGGTGGGGAACTCCAGTTAACGGACGCAATTCGGCAACTCGACCACGTTCGTGGAGTCGAACTGGCCGGGGATCGCTACGATATCGGGAACATCCCGAGCTGGCTTCAAGCGAATATCGAGATGGCGATCCGGCACGATGACGGGGAGATGAACGAGGCTGTTGAGGCATTGCTCAAGGAGCAGTTCGTATGAGTCGGATTCTCGTTACCGGAGCTGCCGGATTTCTCGGCTCTCATCTTTGTGATCAGCTGCTAGAAGGGGGGCACGAAGTAATCGGGATGGACAACCGGGTCAGCGGGCAGACCGAAAATCTTGACGATGCATTCGAGCATTCGGCCTTTTCCTTCTACGAACACGACGTCACCGAATTTATCCACGTCGCTGGTGATTTAGACGCCGTGTTACATCTTGCAAGCCTCGCCTCGCCGGTGTTCTATCGTGACTATCCGATCAAGACGCTGAAAGTCGGTGCGCTGGGCACACACAAAACACTGGGACTCGCAAAGGAGAAGGATGCAACGTATTTGTTTACTTCAACTAGCGAAGTGTACGGCGATCCCGAAGTAAACCCACAGCCCGAAGATTACCGTGGAAACGTTGATCCTTATGGGCCGCGGTCGTGTTACGACGAGTCCAAGCGTTACGGTGAATCGCTCGTTCGTGCTTACCGCGATAAGCACGGGCTGGATGTACGAGTGGCGCGTATCTTCAACACGTACGGCCCTCGGATGCGGATTGACGATGGCCGGGTGATTCCGAACTTTATGCGACAGGCGTTGACTGGCGAGGATTTGACTGTGTACGGGGACGGTGAGCAGACTCGAAGCTTCTGCTATGTCTCAGATATGATTGATGGGCTAGTGGCGCTGTTAGAGTCGGACATAGAGGAACCTGTGAACATCGGCAATCCCGACGAGCGGACAATCAATGAACTCGCCGAGGTTGTACTGGATGTGGTCGGAAGTAATAGTGGGATTACGTACGAGGAGTTGCCACCACAAGATCCGGAAGTAAGACGACCGGATATTTCGAAGGCAACGTCAGAATTAGGATGGAAACCTGAAATCCCGCTACGAGAAGGGCTTATAGATTCAATCCCATATTTCAAAAAACAAATATGACACGTGTGTTGGTCACCGGATCAAGTGGATTCATTGGATCGAATCTTAGTCATCGGTTAATAGAGGAGGGATACGACGTTCGTGGCGTAGATATTGATCCGCCAGAATTCGAACTACCATCTGGGATTGAGACAAATCAGGTCGATTTGCGGAAGGAACCCGAGCTTCCCACATCTGATATAATTATTCATCTCGCAGCCCACTCACAAGTTCAACCGATCGTGGCTGATTCAAATCGTGCGCTTGAAAATATCGAGATGACTCGCCACGTCCTAGAACAGGCAGAACAAATGGATGCATTCGTCATTAACGCATCCAGTCGAGATGTCTACGGGAGTGATCTCAAACCTGCTGAGGATGAAGTTACACCCGATAGTCCGAATGGATATGCAGCAAGTAAACTGAGTTCAGAAGCATTGGCAAACGCCTATATGCAGACAGATGATGTTCCCGTCACTTCGCTTCGGTTGGCGAACGTCTACGGGCCGATGGATCTGAACCAACGAGTTATCCCAATCTTCATCGCTCTTGCTATGGCTGGTGAAGAGTTGACTGTCTACGGAGAGGGTAAGCTACTAGATTTCATTCATATTTCAGATGTTTGTGATGGGATTCTTACTGCGATCAAAAGAGACGAAGTAGTTAACGGTGAAGTGATCAATCTCGGTTCGGGGACTGGAACAACCCTCCCAGAGGTTGCGGCCCATATTACTGAATCCGTTGAAGCGTGCCCAGGCTGGACAGTGTCTACAGATCGATCTGGTGATGTCGAAACATACGTATCGAACATTTCGAAGGCCAGTGGACTCCTTGGGTTTGAACCAACGATATCACTCATACAAGGGCTAACAGAAACCATTGAGTGGTATCGTGAACATCCCGATCTACGAGAAATGATTCTCTCAGAGATGAGGAACTAATATTGGTTTTATGACCAAATCCCGTTTTGTATTACTATTAACTTAATCTATGAATAAAGGAATACTGTACACATTATGGACATAGCACGATCTAGTGTCAAACTCTTCGTTTCAAAGACAGCAAGTTCCATCCTTGGGTTTGCTGGAATTGCCTATTTTTCACGAGAATTGGGTGCTGCTACAATGGGCGTCTTCTTTCTTTTTCAGGCTCTCCTCGGAATGCTGACTATTCCGTCTGATTTTGGGTTGCGAGGTGCCGCTCAAAAACGGATTAGTGAGGGGAACGATCCAGGCAAATATCTATCAAGCACTATCATTCTGAAACTAGTCCCAATCACTACCATCATAGTACTAATAATTATATTTAGACCATACATCAATGGGTATCTTGGAGCGAATTTGGCTCTGCTGTTAGTGATCGCGTTAGTAATCCAAGAGTTAGCACGTTTATCGCTATTTGTGCTTAGGGGAGAACTGCGGGTCGGTCAAACAGCAATCTTTCAATTAATAAAGCAAGCCACTTGGGTCGGAATTGGTGGCGTTTTCCTCTCATTAGGTTACGGCGCCGTCGGTTTAGTGTATGGATTAATTACAGGTTCTATCCTTACCTTGGTCATTGGTTGGTGTAGGACGTCAACTTCACTTAGTCGTCCAACAAAGAAACATATGAGTTCCCTGTTTGAATATAGTAAATATAATGTCATCACCTCGATCGGCGGATATTTTTATAGCTGGATTGATGTCGCAATTATTGGTCTGTTTCTTACGCAGGCGCACGTGGGCGCATACGAAGTCGCGTGGCGAGTGACTGCCGTAACGATGCTACTGGGCAAATCAATTGCTACCACCCTACTACCTCAAGTGAGCCAGTGGTCTGTTGAAGGAGATGATTCCAATATTGAATCCGCAATTTATAACGCGATAACTCCCTCAATGCTCTTCGTCATCCCGTCTTTTTTCGGGGTAGTAGTGTTTTCTAAAGAGATTCTCGGGATCGTGTTCGGAGCTGAGTTTACTATTGCTTGGTTAGCTTTCATTATACTAATGGCGGAAAAACTCCTCCAGTCAATCCATGTAATCCTATCACGAGTCATAATGGGATTGGATCGCCCTGAGATGGCGGCAAAGGCTACAGTGGCATCCGTACTCGTGAATCTATGTTTGAATCTTGCTTTCATTCCGATATTTGGACTTGTTGGTGCTGCTCTCGCAACCGGTATTTCGTTTGTGTTAAACACTATCCTACACGGTTATTACCTCTCGACACTGATCTCAATCAAAATCCCCTACCTTGAGGTTGGATGGTGTACCATCGCTGCGATTGGAATGGCATTCACTCTACTGTGGCTTAAGACTATGATCCCTATTAGTGGTCTAATTCAGCTATTTGGAATGATTATATTTGGCGCAACTATTTACCTAACATTGATCCTCAGTTCATCAACACTCCGGTCGAAGTTACGCACACAAGCCACAAACCTCATAGGATATAAATAGTCATATATACAATAAGAGGCCAAGGTTTGTCCTATGACTGAGTCAGAGTACGAGAACTGCGGCATAATTTATGTTGCAACAGGAGAACGGTTCGTCAAGGAGGCTCAAATCTCCGCCCAAAGCATTAATGAAGTTTGTCAAAACATTCCGCTAACATTATTCACTGACAGAGATGTTTCATTACCAGGATTTGACTCGATATATGAAATTTCTAACCCGAATTATGGATTTGCCGACAAAATCGAGAATATGCTTCGTTCTCCGTATGAACGCACTATCTATCTCGACTGTGATACTTACCTTAATCACCCCGAAGGAATCCATCACATATTTGAGATTCTTGAGGAATTTGACGTTGCTGCCGCTCACGATACCGTCCGAACAACCAGTGCTGATCCACCACTAGAAGAAGCATATGATGAGGGTATTCCAGATGCGTTCCCGATGTTTCAAGGCGGGGTATTAGCATACAAATCAAATGAGGAAGTAACAGCTGTAATAGAGAACTGGCTTGATAAATATCGAAATCACCTTTCTGTAGATGAAACTGCAACGGATCAAGAAGCATTACGCGCGGCACTGTATGAGAGTAACCTTCAGATAGCTACACTCCCACCGGAGTACAATTTCCGGATTCCGTACCCGCAAGTTGTAGAGGGAGAGATTCGTCTTCTCCATGGACGTGCATCAAATCTTGATGATATTGCTACAAAAATAAATAACTCACCTAAAATTAAAAAATCAAGAGTGTATATCCCTGTTTATCTCGCGGCCAAGGGCCTCACGAACGAAGGGGAATATGAGAGAGTGGAACCACTTATAAACCCAGGACAGTCGGAATTAAAGATACAAAAATTGTGGTTGTCAATAAAGGAAGAAGGGGTTCTCAGGACGGGTTTACATATTATTATTGGGGGGGTAGTGGCTGGACGCACAAGACACAAGATGATATCTGATTCGATAGAAGAGGTAGGCTATCTCAAGACAGTAAGTAAGATTATCCGGTGGTATCGGACTGGGGAATATGATAACCAGTAAAAATTCGCTCTTGTGTAGAGGATTGTTGGTCAAGTCTCAGCAGTCGCTGGAAGTCACAGCGGGCAAGGGTGACGCGAACGCGTCACCCGACGAACGATGTTCCCAGTCAAGACGTTCGGCTCGGAGCGTCGGGTCGCGAACCTGCTGGCACAGGTTCGCTGGCGTGACAGCGTCTGTTGCCTACGGTGCCGTACCGAATCACCGATTCGGCACGGCAGCTATCGAGTGTTTCAGCAGTATCGCTGTAAGAATTGCGACCGCACGTTCAACGACCAGACTGGCACTGTCTTCGAACACTCGGCGGTGACACTCAGAAAGTGGTTTCTCGCTATCTACACCAACATCCGCTTCAACACGAGTCTCAGACAGTTAGACGTGTAAATCGGCGTTTCCTATAACAGTCCTCAGTAACCCAGTCGAATTCGTAACTTCGTAGCGGTTGGATTGGTCAATATCAAGGGTATCGCTAAGAAAACTGAAGAAGCGTTGGCTTTGAGGGTGCTGTTAGAAGATTGTGGATTTTAAAGACGAATTACACCGATTCCTGCCCACGTTTGTTTTGGATGAGAAATAATCTCTTCTGTATCATATTCCTCAACTAACTCAGTCCAAAACTGGTCAACGTTGCAGTCGGAGTGGCCTTCACCCCACGAGAGATGGCGCTCTTCAATATCTTCCACATTCTGCCGCCGTCTTTTGACTACTTCCTCATCATTTGGGTGAGTAGCAATATCATGTAGCGCGATAATGCCACCTTCAGAAACTAACTCACTATACATCTCAAAGTCCTGTTTGACTCCTTCATAAGTGTGATCTCCGTCAATAAATAGAAAATCAATACCATCATCAACGAGATCAGAAACTTCATCATATGTGGCAGATTGATGTGAGTCAGTCCTTACGAAATCCATGTTCTTAGAAGGTGAGAATTCCCGGAAGATCTCGGTCTTTTGTTCATCATATCCACCACCAAATCTTCCACCTGGCAAATCCAGGCTTATTAGTCTATTAACGCTGTCAAGATGGCGGCTCCAGATGTAGAATGATCCCCCTTTTGCAGTACCGATTTCCAAGACGCTTTTCGGTCGTTCTTTCTCAACTAAGTTAGTTAGGGTCTTGATCTCGTCTCTCAATTGCATCGTGAAAACCCTATAGGGTGGGTAACCGGGTTTGACATCTAACACAGTATCTAAAATATCCTCCAGCCCCTCCTCCGCGTCCATTCGCTCCCGGATCTGTTCCTTTGATTTTTTATATAAAATCTGTCTCCCGGCAGATGTTTGTCGAGCCAGAAAGAGCGAGGTCTTCTGAGCGAGAGGGACCGGCCCCTCCTGTTGTAGAATCTCTAGGGCGGAGGTCACTTTGGATGGCATAACTGGGATAATGTGTTGTACCCAATATAAGTACCTGGGTTACTCTATTTCGCATCCTACGTGTTTTATAATGCTAGCCGACGATATTCAGGAAATGTCGGACGACGACCTATTCAACGGGCTCGACAGCTCGTGGGAGACTGGCGATCCGTCCGACGCTGAAGACAACTTCGTAGCAGGCACCAATCTAAAGAAGACTTCTGACGAGAGTGTCTACGGCGACCAGCCCGACGTCAAGGTCGCTACGCTTGGTGACCCGATTCCGATTGAGGACCAGATACGCGACACCCTCCAGCGCGGTCTCTCCCCACTCGAAGCCGTCGCCCGTATCGGGGGGCTCCGCACTACTCGGTTCGAACTCGGTGTTGACGGCCTCGCCCGTGACCTCACCGACGCCGAAGACCAACGCCTGATTCTCGGCCAAGAACTCACTGATACGCCGTCCTACAGGCTCGAAGAGCAGACGGACAACCACGCGGTCCACGAGGAGATGAATGTCTCCGAGCGCGTCAGTGAGTGCACCATCGACAACATCCGGGACCGCATTCCCGACGAGAAACTCGCACGCTTCGAAACCGCGGAGGAGAACGTCGCGCCGTGGGCCGAAGACGAGAATGTTGAGATGGCCGATCCTCGTGATGCGCCTGGCCCAGAGGCCGTGGCCGACGGCATGGACGCGCCGGAACTCGTGAAGCTTACGCGGGCGATGAAGATGACCGGCTACGCCTGCATCCAACTTGGCCGCACCGATCCGTATTACGACAAGTGGGAGGTATTCAAGCCGTACGAACTCGCGTCCCACCGGCTCTGTTGAAATCCTCAACAGTCAACATATTCTGGCGGAGGTCGTTAAGTACAGAAGAACGTGAATAGCGACAGATGGGTGTCGTCCGACGAAGACTTATCGTCAATCGTCCAAGAGGGGGCGGGCCGATATATCCTTGAGGACAGAACCTACGTTATCGACGAAATCCCCAATGACGTGCATATAATTGGGAGTGACTGGGATAACTGCGTCGTCGAAACGACAGACACAAGCACGGTAAACCTTGAGCTAAATCCCTTCTCCAGCATCAAGAAAATCACTCTCAAGACGGCCTCAGCGGTCGGCGACTTCGCAGCCGGGGACCCACGACGCATCCACTATGTGGCCAATCTAAGGGACGAAGGGTCAGGCCCGTCCCCATTTGCCTACTGGCCAATGGACTACAATTTGCTCTTCGGGGATGACTCGGTGGGCGGGGTCGACAGACCCGGCATCACTGTCACAACTGACTGGGGCGACGCGATTTTTGGGATTGTCTCAGAGAACAAGGGCAACTGTTTAGCCGGCCGCGTCACTGCCGGGATCGGCGGAAAAGTCCTGCGCGGTTTCCGCGACGACGGCACTCCCATTGCTTTCATCGAGGAGGGCGGCGGGGCCGGCTTGGGTCGGATGACCGTCGACAATAATTACGGTCTGTTCGACAGCAACTGGACTCACATCAACGCGCTGCAGCTGTCAAGCGATGCAGCTCTCAATATTGGGGGAGGGCTGACAAATGCGGCCGGGAGTCAAGCAGGCCGACAGCAGTTTATCGCCGACCGTGATGCTCGGTTTGTTGAAGACAACTATAATCCTTATCGCTCTTGCGTAGCACATTGTTGATTTCAGAGCGTCGCTCGGACAGCGTGTTTGAGTGCGTCTCGTCCCGGTTTTCTGTATAACTCTCGGCGGAGCTGGAACGCTCTGAGATACTGTGTCAGCTTGTCCTTTGAGATGCCTCGATGCGGTGAGAGCCACCGTCGCGTCAGCGACGCGTGGCTCTCGCAGGTGTTGACGTGTACTTCGTCATCGGCGTATTCACCATCGCCGTGGACGACGTATTCGCGGTCGAATGCGTCGTCCTCGTCGAGCGGTTCGTATGCTCGAAAGCCGTCGGTATAGACGGTGAGCGACTCCTCTTTGCGGTCGGCCAGCAGGAGTCGAATCGTCGATTCGTCGGCGGCTTTCGCAGGGATCACGTACCGCTGTCCAGTTCCTCGATCAGCGAGAATGAACACGGGTGGTTTGTCGCCATCGTACGAACCACGTCCTCGTGTGGATAGACCACGCGAGCGCGACGGACCGTCGCGCTCGCGGCCTTTCATTCCAGCAGAGACGTACACTTCGTCGATTTCGACCGGCCCAACGAGATCGAGGGAAGGCGCATCGAGCGCTCTGGCGAAGCGCTCGATGCGCCGGTGGATCGTCTTGTAAGTCACCTCGATTTCTCACTGTAACTGTCTCAGACTCGTGTTGAACCGAAGGAACGCGTAGATCGAGAACAACCACCGGCGGAGTGCAATCTTCGAGTGAGCGAAGATCGTGCCGGTCTTGTCGTTGAACGTGCGGTCGCAATTCTTACAGAGATACCGCTGAAACTCCCTGTAGCTGTCGTTTCTGACCGTCCGGTCAGAACGGCAGCGAGGACAAGTAACACCGTCACGCCAGCGGACCTGTTGCAGCAGGTCCGCTGCGACCGATTCCGAACCAAACACATCGAGCGGAATCATTCGTGTCGGGCACCGCTGACGCGGTGCCCTTGTCCTCTTTGTCTCTACAGCGACCGCTCAGCAGTATCAACAATCTCCTACGGATGAGCGATCCTTATTTTGTTGTTCAATCCGTCCTGATATTTGGGCAGCCGGGCCAAGACTTGACCGCATCAACGGCTCCAGCTCCACCAGACAACGCCACTTATGCGACCCACAACGGGGCTAGCGGGCAGCCTGTGGGCCTCTATCGGTCGAACGGAACCAACAGCCAGTGGGTTAAAGTTGGGGACAACACGATAACAATACCGTATTAAACCGACTGATAGAAATAGTTTGAGGATAAATGGGAACTATCACTACATGAGGGATTTCGTGAAGGCGCGGTCTAATGACATCTGGGCAAATGGGTACTCGGGCATCAAACGAACGGCACACGATATCTGGAAACACGGATTAAAACAAGCCTCCGATCTGGTACGGGCGGAATACGGGACGCCAATTTATGACCGTGATTGGGGCGTGCTCCTTATATTGGATGCCTGTCGCCCTGATGCAATTCGAGCAGTCGCCCAAGAATACGATTTCATATCGTCAGTCGATACAGAACTATCGGTTGGAAGCAATTCACCGGAGTGGATGGCGAAAAACTTCACGGACGAGTACGCTCTCGAGATGAATGAAACCATCCATATCACTGGGAACCCCTTTTCTGCAGACAAATTGGACCCTAACGACTTCTCTGCTCTTGACGAAGTTTGGCGATACGAATGGGACGACTCGCGGCTTCAAACGGTCCGCGCAGAATCAATAACAGATAGGATAATCGACACCGCGAGAAATCAGTCACCTGAGTACTTGATTGGACACTATATGCAACCTCACGCATCCTTTGTGCCACACCCCGACTTGACAGAGTACACGGATGATTACGAACGGTCGATTTGGCGTGCGACCATGCGGGGGCGGGTGGAGACGGAGCAGGTCTGGGAGGCGTATCTCGACAATCTACGGTACGTGCTCGATGAAGTCGAAACCGTACTGAATAATATCGACGAAGAGAAGGTTGTGCTCTCTGCCGACCACGGAGAATGCATGGGTGAGTGGGGGCTGTACGGCCACGGCGGTCCCGCGATATCGACACTCCGCGAAGTACCGTGGGTGGAGACGAAAGCCTCTGATTCTGGGGAGTATACCCCCGAGGTAACAAACGATAAAGTTGATTTGTCTGTCGATGACCGGCTTGAGTCGCTGGGCTACATTGAGCAAAGTCGTGGCGAGAAAAGCGACGGTAATGGTGTTAGTTGATGGGTTCGACTTCACTCGGTAGGGCTGTCGCTTCGTGAAGCCGAGGCTGTCTTCGACTGGTTGGGTGTCGATCGCTGCAATAGCGAAGCGCGCGACACGCCTGTGGGTCGTTTTGTAGGTGACTTCGATTTCGCGCTGTAACTGCCGGAGACTCGTGTTAAACCGCAAAACGCGTAGATCGAGAACAACCATTTGCGAAGCGCAATCTTCGAGTGGTCGAAGATCGTGCCGGTCTTATCATTAAACGTGCGGTCGTAATCCTTACAGAGATACCGCTGAAACTGTCCATAGCTGCCGTTTCTGACCGTTCGCTCAGAACGGCAGCGAGGACAGGAAACGGCGTCACGCCCGCGAACCTGTTGGAGCAGGTCCGCTGCGACCGATTCCGACCCAAACACATCTAGCGGAATCATCCGTGTCGGACACCGCTGACGCGGTGTCCTTGTCCTCTTCGACTCGATTGCGGCAGCTCAGCAGTATCAATAATCTCCTGCAGAAGAGCGTTCAACTATACGGAGCAGAACCGCTTCGAAAAATGGTTCCACACCATCACCATACGAATCGACCGCTTCATTCGTTTTGGCGGGGCAGTCATTCCAGTTCTCGGCGGTGGCTACGGTGGTTCAGAGACTATTACAACCGACACCGGACGAATCAGGCGTTAGATAGACGTATTCTCACTGAAGAGGTGCAAAACTAGATAGTACGCTATCCGTTTTAAACGGAAGACTTCCGGAAAGCGACTTGCGACGTGCAAGTAGTTGATGGTTACTCTGACAACAATCCCTTATACATTTCTAACACGTTCCTCGATATCTGGCTCCAGTGTAGCTTCTCCTCAACAATCTCGAGGGCGTGGTGGCGCAACTGGTCTGTATCGATCGTCCCCTTGTTGATCGCCCGGAGTGTCGCCGGAAATTCTGACAACGGTCTCTCGAGCAGATGATAGCCATCTTCGACGGGAAACCCACTCGCACCGAACGGAGTCGTCACCGTTGGAAGTCCGTGGGCCAAAAACTCCGGAATTTTTGTATTCGATCCAGAACCAGTGTGCACGGGATTAATACCGACGTCACTGATTGCATACCACGGAGAAAGGTCCTCAACGTATCCGACCGGCTTGAGGTTGGACGGTATTTCGGTTTCGTCAATGTCACTGCATACACTACCGATGATGAGAAACTCTATGCTGTCGCCGTCAATATGGTCCGACCAAGAGACAATTTCGTTGACAGCGCGATTGTTGGGTTCGTAATCGCTCCCAACGAAGATACAGCTCAATTTATCCGAATTATTATGATGCGCTAGCTCGTCGCGGTTGATCTCTCGTGAATCAGAGTCTATTCTGACATTTGTTCCGTTGTAAGCGACGTGGTAGCTGCTGTCCGACGAATACTCGTTTCTGTACCAATCGCGCTCCTCCTCCGAGACAGTGATAACGATGTCAGCATTTTTCACCGCGTATCGCTCAAGCTTACTCAGCCGCCAGCGTATCGCCGGGCGTATTATTTCTGGGGCCTGTACGCGCTCGGATTCGATATTATGACTCGAATATACGATGGGTGTCTCATCGGGTTTGATCCTATGAAGATAAGGGAACAGGCCGGGATGTTCCACTTGTATGAGGTCCGCAGTCCGAACGTACTTACGCAACTGTCGGTGTCGAACTACGTGTAACATAGGTGACGGCCAGAGACGGCGGAGGTTCACAGCATCGGGGATGATCCCGGCAATGCTAGGGGAGTATCTGTACTCGATGTAGTCGTCGGCAATTTCTATCGTTTGGTCGACAGATCGAGGACTACTCAAATTAAGGGCGAACCGGGTGACGGTCCATTCGGGATGAACCTCCGAAACAAGGCCGTGAACGCGCTGTGCTCCCCCGAAATCCGGTGGCCAAGCTGGATACGGAGAAACTTGGAGCAGGTTCATAGTGTTATTCCGAGAGTTTGACCGTACTGTCTTGAGTGTACAAAATCCCCAGAGAACCGCTGCTGTATATCTTACTTTCCCTGCTGACCGTAGTTTCGAGTGTGTTTCTACTCATCCTGGCTTTGGTGAAACTGGCTAGGGTTGCATCTTCGACGTTCAGTATCACGTGATCCGACCAACGCCACCGGTAGAGGAGCAAGTTCGTGTCGATGTTGACTCCCGTTGAGGTTAACGTCGCCCGGTTCGTTTGAAATATCCGGTGCCGATCTTTCAGAACTAGTCTCGACAGCCACAGCGCGTCAACGCGTACTTCGGTTTTCTGTGTGAATTCCCCTACGCTCCTGAGTTCGTTGTATTCTCTTTCGGTAAATTCTCTCTGGATCTGACGCTCTTCATGGAGAGAATACTGGTCGTCACTGGAGATGATGGCCCCTGTTGTTCCGAGGCCAGTAATCAAAAGTAACGCCATGAGCAGTCCAGCTTTCGATTCCACTTCGACTGCTCTGTACAAACCTATACCGACAATCAAGGCAAAGAAAATCCCGAATCCATGCTTGAATCGGCCGATAGATTTTATTACAATAGGAAGTTTGACACTAAAGGGTAACACAATGACGCTCACAAGCATGATCGGGAGTGCCCTCCGATACCGTCTCATTGACTCGATTACTGCTGCTATTCCGAGGATGGACGCGGCGATGAGCAGTGTGTTGTGAATCCCGGCCCACGAACTGAGGTCGGAAAACGCTGTCAGCACCGTCTCTGTTGGTCGGGCAATATCGTACCAGTAAGACGATGCATCCCGTGCAGTCGGGCTAGAGGAAGTGTATCTCTGTATCGCCACGACAAGTGCGGTGGTGAGAGTAATGATGAATTCTTTTCCTACCAACGTCCAGTATGCGACCGCTCCGACACAGATTGTCAGCACCAATAAATAATTGTCATTAATTATTTGGTGGTTTTCATTCAGAATGGTTAAATTAGCTCCCTTCTCCAGGATGAGTATCAAAATCAAAAGTGGGATTATTAGTATTATCGTGAAATCATGCAAGATTATAAGGAAAATAGAGGAGAGGACGCCTACCACTGTCCACCTCGAACTCTGTCTGTTGGATCCAGTGTTGAATACAACCAGTAGTAAGAGCGCGATTATAGGAATAGCGATCGACTGAGGGAACACGTATGTGCTGTAATACTGCATTGGACTCAACGACGAGAGCGCAATCACGACCGCACACGCCTCTGCTTTTTTTAATTTCAATCTCCTCGAAAATAGGTACATACTCGGTAACAGCACGCCCGCGTATGTTACGATTCCAGATAGAATAAGGGCGTCGTACGGAGATATCTTCGCAAACTCCGCAACAGATGCGGATAGTATATGTAAACCGGGAAAGTCCGCGTACCTAGGATTAGTTATCCCAGCCAGCATCCCTGTATTGACGACCTTCTCGACAATCCGGGCGTGTTTGAACGTATCACCACTGCCGAAATATAACCCATTGGTAATGTACTTGGTCAGTGGATTGAGACTGTATAGCCCGACTACCTGAATCAGTATTCGGTGAACCGATAGTTTGTACCGCAACTGGAAGGCTATCAGAGCCAGGATGACTGGATAACAGAAGAGTAATACGAACGTGCGGCTCCCAAGAACTACGGCCAAGGCGACGGAACCGAACAGTAGGGTTGCGACCGATTTCCACAGCCACCCCGGCGGATTCACGTCTTTCGATATCTTTACTCGGTCACGTACCCTGAGGAAATTCAACAGCGTCGCGATACCGACACCCAGGAGGAGGTATCCGCCTTTGATAGCAGTGATGACACCCAGAACTCTGCTGACACCCACCAGCAGAAGTGCTGTCAGCACCAGCATCACGGAGAGGACAACCTCGTCGGGTCTGAAGGTGCGTCCGAGAGACAGTATCTTGTTACTCATCGTGTCGCCTCTCGGACAGAGACCGTGCGAGCGCATCAGAGAATGTGCTCAGGTCTCCCGGGTCGACGAGATATCCCCGGTCGTAGTCACTGAGATTCTCTCGATGCGGCGGGATATCAAAGACGACGATCGGACAGTCGAACAGTCGTGCCTCGGCTATCGGAAGGTTGAAGCCCTCCGAGATTGACGCAGACGAATAAACGTCAGCAACCGAGTATATCCCGGCGAGGGTGTCGTCCGAAACCCACCCTGTTAAAAAAACCTCCCCACAGGCCATGTCGGTCAACTCTTTGGCGTACTGTTCCTCTTGGATTTCGCCGACAAGGATTAGTTGAACGTCTCTGACTGTCTCGCTGACGTCGTTGTACGCTTCAACAAGATCGTGTATGTTTTTATTAGTGTTGATGCGACCAACGTATACGATCGTCGGTCGCGTCGGGTCAAGGCCGTACGTTACCTCTAATTCGTCGGGGGTTTTCGGGTCGGAAAAGCGCTCTGTGTTGACCTTGTTTTGCACGACGATGGCCTCCTTCCCGGTCTTTCGTTCGAACTCCTCTCGTGACGACTTACTTACCGTACACACTACGTCTGGATCTAGGTAACTCGGGATCCGCGTTTTCAGGACTGAATTGATCCGGATGTGGACCTTGTTAACAAATCCCTTTCCGGACTCGCGGGCCTCAAGGTCGTGGTGATACCACCGAATATATGCAGTTCCGTGCATTTTTTTACACAGGTGTGATACGACATCAAACGGATACTGGTGGACGATGGCGGCGTCAAACTCCCGGAGTGAACGTAAGAGAGCAGATGTAGAAACAGGATTAAATGGACTAACTATGTCGTACATACCCGAGAGGATTGCGTTGTCGGGACTGTAGAGACTGGTGACGGATGAATATTCGACTGAATCGAATCGATTTTTAAAACAAAACACAGACACGTCTTTGCCTGCAGACGCCAGTTCTGATATTTGTTGACTGATCACTTGACTTATGCCATTTGAAGGAGAAAAGTTTCTGGTAAATATCGCTACTTTGTCCGCATCGCTTCCAGAGTGTTCGTCGACAACATCAACTACGTCCATGATGATTCATCTTCTACCACAGACAAACAATTACTGTGTATTATCATTCCATACTGGTCTACATAATGCCTGCAAGATCTCGAAACGGACAAGACAGCACGACAGAGAAATTCGAACATAGAATCATCTTTTCTAAAACACAGACCACACATACTGGCCGATCGTATACAGTCGTATAGCCAGCAGAGTATTAATAATTTACTGTCGAGAGAAAGAGAGGGCGTCAACCTTAGCAGGAAGGAAACGGCCGGGTATAGCATGTTGATGAATTAGCTGTATCGTTTCGATTATATAAATGGCGGTGCTGGGCGATGGGCACTGTTTAGATAAGGTCTGAAGAACGAGGCGGTGCGAGTTGTAGGTTTCCATGCCACAAACAGCTCGCCTCACTGGATTTAGTAGTGGCTCTGAGTTAGGATTTGTGGAGCGAGAAGTGACACCCGAGCCGGCGATGAAGTTGGATACCCAGCTGCATGCTGTGGGACTTTCATTGGCGGATACCCCGGTCTTAGCTGGCCCGGGTGTCGATCGGTGTCGCTCAACCGTGCGCAGTTGGATGCAGAAAGCTGGCCTACAGCTGACTAGCGGGAAGAGCCCAAATCACGTTGCGATCGACGAAACGGTGATTCAGCTTAACTAACAGCCGCTTTTTGGCTGTATGTCACAGTGGATTCCAACATCATCGAATTCTCTCCATGTCCGGCTTTTTCCAACCTAATGATCGTATTGACAAAATAGTTCCTGTAGGAACTGACTGGGAAACACGACGTTGCCGACAGCCTGTTTCTCGTCGATGGCGCATGGCTGCAGGGGCGTAGTTTGATCTATCACTCCGATTTCAGCATATGACTCATGGGAATCGGAATGCTGTCGAACGGCTGTTCAAAGAACTGAAAACGCCTCACCCAGCAGTTTGCTACGCATTTCCGCCATGCAACTGCTGCTCCGCAGAAACATGGCTCCAAACGTTCGCCTTCATTTGAAATCAGCTAATCTGAACAGTGCCGCCACTCACCCGAAGATTGTTGTCGGTAGCATGGTTAGTGACGCCACGGAAATTCTATAGGAGTGCCATCGTCGAAATATATCGACCAATACTTATAAATGCAGTTCCAGCCAATCCATATTGAAATGACAGGGATCTGGAGAAACCTACAGAAAGCAGACATAAAGAATATCGTCCTCTTTGTAGGCGACGCTGTCAGATATCAATCAATCAACCAACGACTCTTAAACTACGGCCCGACATTCAAGACAATCGCTGCTTCGCTTCACACCCCCGCATCGTTTGCGACTATGCTGACGGGACTGAACGTTCCAGAACACGGTGTTGTCGGGTTTTCAAATGTGCTTTCTACCGATATTGTCTCTCTTGTCGATTTAGATGGCTGGAATACCTATTTCTCCGCCAAAGAGGGGACGATGCACGAAGATTTGCATCGCATCTTTCAGATGGCTGAATCTGCACATCTCGACGATACCGAGAGGCCGTTTATTTGGGTCGTCAGAGATCCCGGCGGACACGCTCCTTACAACGGGTACGACCCAGACACGTACGATCAGGTTGCTGAAACAGGTCCCGAGTACCTGAACAGAGTCGCAGGAGATAATGAACAGATCAGGCGAGATTACGAGTCCGCCGTCGACACCTCTCTCGACCGCTTCGAAGATGCAATCCAGTGTGTTCGTGAACGTGGGATCGAAGACGAAACTCTCCTTATATACACGAGTGACCACGGGGAACTCCTTGGGGAGTATGGAATGCTCGGGCACAACCATGTGGCCTGCCCAGAGCTCGTGTACGTTCCGACGACGTTCGTTCACCCGACTCTCGACAGCGGTGAACAGGAAACAGCCATCCGACACATAGACCTGTTCCCTACGCTCACAGAGGTCCTCGACACCGACCAAGTGGACCTCGAACAGATGTCTGGTGAGCCGATATGGAACAAGACTGATGATATCGGCTACAATCACTTTGAGATGGTATTTTATAATAGTGACCTGTTAAGTAACATAGCTACCGAAGTCAAGAGTTGCTGGAACGGGGACGGAGGGCACGTCTTTGTAGAGAGTTCGTACAAAGACGCGCTTCTCGTGTATCTGGGCATACTGGCGAAAAGCTATAAAGGAAAACAGATACGAAAGGACCGTGCGTTCATCGAGGCATTCAAACAATTCACACCGGGTCATATGACCTACGGTGCACCCTCGTTTGATCGAACAACTGCGGAAGAATACATTGAGGATCTCGGTACGCGTTCCGAAGCAGTTGAGACGACAGACCTCGATGACGAGACGAAAGAACGACTAGACGATCTCGGATACATATGAGCTACAGACGGCATATAAATAAGAGTAAAAATAACCGATGAACGTCCTCATCTACGTCCTCGACGCGCTCCGCGCTGACCACGTCTCCTGTTACGGTTACGACCGCGATACGACACCGACGATAGACAGACTCGCCGAAGAAGGCGTCCGCTACGAGAACTGCTTCTCACCAGCGACTTGGACCAAACCAGTCGGTGCCTCGCTCCTGACAGGCGCGTACCCACCATTACATGGTACACGGTCCAGGGAAGATGTCTTCGACGCAGATATTACCCGCCTCCCCGAAACGCTTTCACAGGTCGGTATCACATCTGCCGGCTTTTCCACGATGGGGAACGTCTCGGCGAGTATCGGCTACGGCCGCGGGTTCGACACCTATCACGACCTCTACAAGGACTCCGATATCGTCGCGAAGAGACAGACTCGCGACACCGACTCGGAGGAACTCGAACACGAAGACCGAGACGAGATCGCACTCCCACGAGCCGAAGACCTCAGCGATTCGGTCGTCGAGTGGCTCGAAACCGACGCCGGAGACGATTTCTTCGCGTTCTGCTGGTCCATCGAACCCCACATGCCCTACGACCCGCCGGAGGGTTATAGAGACTACACCAATCCCGAGTACCATGGGCCTGTCGATGGTCAGCGAGACACCCTTCCCGACGTCGAAACGGACGCGGATCTCGAACAACTGAAAGCGCTCTACGACGGTGGTATCAGCTACAACGACGACGAGCTTGGTCGCATCGTCGATGCGCTCGAAACTCAGGGAATCTACGACGAGACGATGATCGTGGTTCTCGGCGACCACGGCGACGCGTTCAACGAACACGACCGTCTTACTCACGGCCACCTCCCGTACGACGAACTGATCCACGTCCCCCTGGTTGTCAAACCGGCCACGGAATCGGGCATCGAACCACAGGTCGTCGAGGAGACTGCGTGCCTGGTCGACGTACCAGTAACGGTGATGAGTGCTACCGGCGTCACAGACGTTCCCGAGACGGTCGAAGGCCGAGAACTCCCCCCGTTTGGCCCTCCTGGAAGCTCCGCACCTGTATTCTCTGAGACCCGGTTCCGGGACGTTTATCCGTCGTTTTACTCTGTCCGGACAGACGAGTGGAAGTACATGAAGGTTGACGAACCGAACCGCGACGTTGGAACGATGCTCGATACCGTGAAACAAATTTACCAGCGTGGGTTAATCTGGGAGATCGTCCGCAATCCGCGGTACTACCTCGAACGCTACCTCCACGACGAGAACCGGTTCCTCTACGATCTTAACAACGACCCGGACGAACAGCTCAACCTCGTCGACGAGCAGCCGGAGAGAGCCGACGAGATGGAGTCACTGCTGGCGACGTGGATGGAAGAAGGCGAGCGACGTCACGAACGCCTCTCCAGCGTCGACGATCTCGACATAGACCACAAAACGAGCGAACAGCTCAAACAGCTCGGGTACGTCGAATGAACCAATGACGCCGGCTGCGTCGCCTGTGGCGGACGACGAACTTACAGTTTTGAACGTCGTCGTCTCCTCCCCCGATAAGCGCGGCGGCGCTATCCGTGCGGGCCTCCAGCTTGGCGACCACCTCAAATCATACGCCGACGTCGATACCGTCAAGATGGCCGGCAAGTACGACGAGTTACTCGCCGAGGAACTCGGACTGACAGGTGGGTTCGAGACGACGCCGTCCCGGACGCTGCTACGAAACATCGGAAGGGCGATAGTGGGCTCAGCCGGAAATTACGAAAACACCGTCGTATGGACGGAACTGTCGACGCCGCGCCCACTCGGAGAGTACGACGTTGCACACTTTCACAACGCGGTCCCACTCTGGGGATTGCTCTCCGCCGCGATACGGTGTCGACTTGCGAGCGTTCCGTACGTAATGACAACCCATGGTATCAGCAAGATTCCGGACCTTCCCGAAAGTATGGAGATGTCGGGTGCCCAGCAATTCGTCTTCAACCTGGCATTTCTGCGGCCGTATCGATGGGTCCTCGGGAACGCTGAGGCACTCTTCGCACTCTCGGAGAGCGACGAACAGCGATTGAACGAAATGCTTCCCACAGTCCCAACGACGGTCGTCCCGAACGGTGTCCGACTCAATCTGGATAAACCAGGCACTGACCTCCTGAATTTCGACCTCCCATCGAACCGACCACTGCTATTCTTCGTCGGGAAGCTCATCACGAGCAAGGGTATTGGCGACCTTCTCGACGCCTACGAGCAACTCGAGACCGAATGTACTCTCATCGTCGCCGGACCACCGGAAACCGAAAAGTACGTCGAACGATTGGAAGAATTCGACCAGGAGAACGTTCGATATCTCGGCTACGCAGACCAAGATGTGCTGGAGGCGTTCTATCGTCGCGCGGATCTGTTCGTCTTCCCGACTCGGTCTGATGTCTTCCCTCTCGTCACGCTCGAATCGCTCGCAGCGGGTACGCCCGTCGTTTCGACCACTGTCGGCGGTATTCCGGAACAGATTACTAACGAAACTGGAATTCTAGTCCCCCCCGAACGGCCCGACGAAATCGCAGGGGCCGTTGACGAGTTATTGAACGACGACCAGCGACGGGCTTCAATGAGCGAAGCAGCGATAGAAAGAGCAAAAACCGAGTATTCCTGGGACGGCGTTGCTCGTAAGACTGTCAACGTGTATGAACGCATCTGTGAGTGACCGCCTACAAGTGGCAAATCGGTATCCAATACTTCCCAGCAAACTTTTCGCAGTTCGAATACCGCAAGACGGCTTCACCAACATATATACGAACTGAAACGGAACGGCCGAACAATGGTAGAGAACGTCCTGCTGGTCACTATCGACTCGTTACGGGCGGACCACTTTGGTCAGGATGCATCCATCAAATCTTCAACTGAAAATATAAAAAAGGCCGCTAGAGACGGCCACTCCTTCAATCGAGCCTTCGCCACTGGGCCAGGAACTACACCATCCTTTCCGGCAATGCTCACGGGCACACTTCCGCTCTCGTATGGCGGTCTCGGGCCACTCATAGACGGGCGACCGAGAGTCAGTACAGAAATCCGGAAGGCGGGACTGGCGACGGGCGGGTTCCAATGTAACCCCTTTCTCTCTACCCATTTCAATTATGACGTTGGCTACGACGAGTTTAAGGACTACCAGAATCCCTTGATGGGGATCGCAACGAAAATCTTCCCCCGCGGTATCGAGATCAACAACCCGAAACTCCGAAAGGTAGACGATACTCTTCACATCACGGACGCCATCAAGAAATCCTACCAGCTCGTCAAAGGCAAACCTCGCCCCTACGTGAGCGCCGAGGTCATCACTGACGACACCATCGAGTGGCTCAACGAGACCGACGAATCATTCTTCTGCTGGACCCACTATATGGACGTTCACCACCCGTGCTTTCCACCAGAAGAATATCGTGAACGACACGGCGTACCTGACGCGACCCAGTCCGACGTTTCGGAATGGTATTCTGCGTTACTTCGGAATCCGGAAACACTATCGGACGAGGAAATACGGAAGCTGAAGCAACTGTACGAGGCCGCAATCGAATATACATTCGACCAAATCGATCGTATACTCACCAATCTCCAAGAGACTGGTCGTTACGAAGACACACTAGTTATTATCACATCTGACCACGGTGAACTTTTCGGTGAGTACGGCCAGTACGGAAAGCCTGAGCGGATATACGACGAGTTGCTTCACGTCCCACTCATTGTTGCAAATGGTCCGGATTATCTTGACGACGCTAAGGACCAACTGGTGAGTCTTCTCGACATCCCCCCTCTAATTCACGACGTACTTGGACTTGAGATTCCAGATGAGTATGAAGGACAAGTTCCCGGCGTCGACGACCCCCGTGATTACATTATGGCAGAGCACGAGGTGGAAGGCGAGGTCATCGTCGGTGCCCGTTCCAAGGACTGGCTCTACGAAGGCGACGAGATTCACAACGAACACCGGCTGTTTGACCTTCGCGATGGGAAGTTCGAGCAAGTCGACCGCGACCATCCCGATGCAGCAGTCGTCCGTGAAGCAGTGTTAGCGCGACTCGACGAACTCGACGTGGAGGCGAAATATCTCCAGGGAGACGTCGAGACTGACGTCGAAGACCGCCTCGAGGACCTCGGATATCTGTAGCGGTACCTATCTGATAGTTATCGCAATAGCAAGATTATTGACGGGCAACAGATATCCATATGTATGACCGATTGGGGAAATCAAACCGTTCTTGTAACTGGAGGAGCCGGCTTCATCGGGTCATTCCTGACCGAAGAACTGAACTCGCGTGGCGCTGATGTAATCGTCGCAGACAACTTCTCGAAAGGGCACGACAAACTCGAGCACATCGCTGACGATGTCGAGATCAGACCGGTCGATCTCACCACGCACAAAGGCTGTATCGAAGCAACTGAAGGAGTCGATCACGTCTTTCACCTAGCAGCAAGCGTCGGCGGCATTCACTACATCCAGCGGGAGAACATCGGCGGACTCACGCCGAGCGTGCTGATGAACCAGCACATGCTGGAAGCCGCTCGGATCAACGATATCGACCGATTCCTCTTCGCGTCGAGCGCCTGCATTTACCGACAAGAACACGACGATTTGAACAAGTTCAGCGAGGATCAGGCAATCCCCGCAAACCCACACAGTACGTACGGGTGGGCGAAGATCCTGGGTGAAGTTGCATGCGACGCGTATCACGAGGACAGTGAAGTCCAGACCAGCAGCGTCCGTATCTTCAACGCGTACGGCCCACGTGAGAATCTCGACCCAGACAGTAGCCACGTGATTCCGTCACTCTGCCGGAAAGCGATCGAAGCCGAAGATGGTGACTCGATCGAACTCTTCGGCGACGGTACGCAGGAACGCGGATTCATCTACGTCACCGACCTCGTCGACGGGATGATCGAGACGATGGAGAAGAAATCCGACGGGGAACCGATCAACCTCGGAAACTCCAAGGAAGTCGTCAGTATGAACGAACTCGCCGAGAAAATTATCGAGATCAGCGGAAAGGATCTCTCCATCGAACACGACCTCTCGATGCCGACAGGGACCGACAAGTACGCTGCGGACATGACGAAGATGAAGGCCGAGCTCGACTGGGAGCCATCAGTAAAACTCGAAGACGGTCTTGAACGCGTATACGAATGGGCAGAGAAAGAACTCGAAGGGACTAAACAGGCCGCTGTCGCAGACGGAGGTGACACATGAGTGAGTGGACTGACGAGCGAGTACTCGTCACGGGTGGTGCGTCATTTATCGGAAGTCATCTCGTCGAAGACCTCGTAGCCGAAGGCGCTGACGTCCGCGTCGCCGACGACTTCTCCAGCGGCGAAATGGAGAACCTGGAAGAAGTCAAAGACCAAATCGAGGTCCTCGAAGGTAATCTAAAACACTGGGACTTCGCTGACGAAGCGTCGGAGGACATCGATACAGTCTTCCACCTCGCTGCGGACCACGGCGGGCGCGGATACATCTCGCAGTACCCCGCGAACTGCGCCACGAACATGGCGCTCGACAACATCGTCTACGAGACCGCTGCGAAGAACGGCGTCGGCCGCATTTGTTTCGCTTCCAGTGCCTGTACGTACCCGACGGACATCCAGCAAGAACGACAGCGCCTGCGTGAAGATATGGTGAGTTTCGAGGAACGCGGCGGCGCCTACGCCGACGAAGTGTACGGCTGGGCAAAGCTCATGGGCGAGCGCTCGCTCCAGGCCTACAACGAACAGTACGACATCGACACCAGCGCCGTCCGAATCTTCACGGCCTATGGCCCCCGTGAGAACGAAACGCACGCGATTGTCGCGTTTATGGCCAAAGCCTACGCCGGCCAAGATCCGTTCCAAATCTGGGGTGACGGCGAACAAACGAGGAATTTCACCTACGTCAAGGACATTACTAACGCGCTCCGACTGGCCGCGGAGAACATCACGGACGGCACCCCGGTCAATGCGGGGATCAGTCGCTATGTGACGATGAACGAGGCCGTCGAGATCATCTTCGATTACCTCGACTGGGAGCCCGACGAGATCAACTATATGACCGACAAACCTCAGGGCGTCCGCCACCGCGCCGCGGATACGAGTCGGGCAGAGGAACTCCTCGGCTGGGAACCCCAGTACACTGTCGAGGAAGGTATCAAGAATACACTCGATTGGTACGTCGAAAACCGCGATCCAGACTACGTCCGCGAAAATCTCGAAACGCTCCTCCACGAGCGCTAACTCAGCAACGCGGGTTTTCTAATGGCTGACGCAAACAAAGAATACGTTCTCGTTACGGAGTATTTCCACCCCGACACAGCTTCGACCGGTCAGCTCATGACCGACCTCGCGGTCGGACTCGAAGAGCGCGGGTTGGATATGACCGTTCTCACCGGGCAACCAAACTACCACAGCGGTGAGAACGAGAAACAACCTCGTGTGTCCACACACGAAGGCGTCCAGGTCAAACGTATCCGTGCACCCCAGGTTCGCCAGTCGTCGATTCCACGACGCTTGTTCAACTGGGGGATCTTCACAGTCTGGATGTTCGTCGTTATGCTGTTGGGCCAAACGGAGAAGGAACGTGAGGTGATCTTCGTCTCGAATCCCCCCTTCCTGCCCGTTGCGATGTGGCTCGCCTGTCGTATTCGGGGGTGGGACTACACCTACATCGTCTACGACCTCTATCCCGACCAACCAGTCGAACTTGACTACATCCCCGAAGAGAGTATCCCCCACCGCATCTGGGATTTCTTCAACCGGCGTGCCTTCCTCGCAGCGAAGCACATCGTCGCACTCGGTCCCGTGATGAAGGAGCGAATCAGCCGCAACGCGGGCCCCAAGTTCGACGAGAGCAAGGTCGAAATCATTCACAACTGGGAGGACGAGGAGTTCATCCAGCCGATGGACAAGGAAGAGAACTGGTTCAGCGAGGAACACGGGCTCGTCGACCAGTTTACAATCCTCTACTCAGGGAACATCGGCGACTTCCACGACCTCGAAACGCTGGTTGAGGCTGCTGCCGAGTTCGAGGACGAAGATGTCGGCTTCCTCATCATCGGCGAGGGAGACAACAAATCGAATATCGTCTCCCTAGCCGAAGAACTCGACATCAAAGGCGATACGGTGGAGTTCCTCCCGTACCAACCATGGGACGACCTCCCGTACAGTCTCACGTCTGCGGACGTGTCGGTCGTCACGGTCAAGGAAGGATTTGAGGGAATCTGCGTCTCCAGCAAACTCTACAGCGCGATGGCGGCTGGAGAACCTGTCCTCACAATCGCGCAACCGGACGACGACGAATCCCGGATTGTTGAACAGTTCGACGCCGGGATTCACGTCCCACAGGGAGATGTGGACGGCATTGTCGATGCTATCGAACATTGGAAGTCAACCCCTGAACTCGTTGAGAAACAGGGGGAGAACGCACGTGAGGCGTTTGAGGAGAACTTCACCGTGGACGAATCGATTGACGACTACTATCGGATACTCACGGAGTAGCGCTCAAAGCCTTCGAGCGCGCTGAAAAATATCCTCGTAGCCAGGTTCGATTTGTTCGTCTTCACTCTCAAAGGCCCCCATCTCCCAGAATTGGGCGTCCCCTGCATCGGAGCCAGGTTCAGGGTCTCCTTTCGTCGCACTTCGTTCGACGCGATAGATGATGACGAGGACGTTCTCCCGTTCGCCCGCAGTAACGAATGCAGTATCGAACAGTTCCAGATCTTCCTCTGAAGCCGTTACACTGGTTTCTTCTTCGAGTTCTCGAACAGCACCGAGAGCGGGGGGCTCGTCGTACTCCAGAAACCCTGCAGGGACGCTCCACGTACCAACACCGGGGGGTTGCGTGCGCTTCACGAGCAATATATCGCCCTCGTCAACGACGAGTACTCCCGCGCACGGCTTGGGGTTTCGGTAAATCGGGGTCTCACACTCCTGGCAGTATCGACGTGTCCGCCCTTCGATCTGTTTGTCGACAAGCACAGTGCCGCAAGTAGGACAGTAGGTGAGGGTGTATGATCCCATATCTATCGATCCTTGTAGCGGCGCCGGGATTGAATCCCGAAATACACTGTCACAAATACGAGTGCCGACAGTATTCCGTAGCCATTCACCAGTGAATACGCTTCTCGGGCCGAATTAGTAGCATCGGCTTGAACACGGGGAAGGGGATTGCGGACGGCGACGTCCTGAACAGCGTCGCCAAAAACGATCTGTGAGGGGTACTCCAATCCAACACCTGTTTCGATAAGCGGATACAGAAACGTAACGGGGCCACCATCAAGGAAATCCAGTAGGAGATGACTAGCCAGAAAGATAGTCGCAACAGCTGCATATGATCTAGTGCCAGCAAATCGACGTTCGAGGACAAAAGCGACCGAACCGATTACGCCGACTGCAAAGACAGAGTGGAGAAGTCCCGGAATCCCGAGTAGCTTGTCGAAATCAGGGAGAATCGCGAATATTGCCAAGGCAAAATACCGTGGGGAAGGAAAGAGATCGGGTCGAATCGCATAAGCAACTGCGACCGGAAGAAACAGATGCGTCAATACATCCATACACGAGGT